>NZ_JBEXGU010000160.1:0-21005 GCF_040607515.1 Streptosporangium sp. NPDC005286
CCGCGAGGAACTCGCCGGGTGCCGCGGCGGTGGCGAAAACCTGAAGATCGCCGCCGACGCAGAACTGCTCGCCGTGTCCGAACAGGACCACCGCGCCCACTGTGGACATCGAGCCGACCTCGGTCACCGCGTTCCGGAGTCCCCGCGCCATCGGCAAATCGATGGCGTTGCCGTTGGCGGGCCGGGAAAGGCCGATCAGCGCAACGTCTTCGCGCACCTCGAGCGTAACTGGTGTGCTCATCCCGACACCGCTCAAAGACCGAGGTCCCGGCCGATGATCTCTTTCATGATCTCGGTCGTGCCACCGTAGATGGTCTGGACGCGGGCGTCGGCGAAGGCACGGCTGACCGGGTATTCGTGCATGTAGCCGTAACCGCCGTGCAGTTGCAGGCAGCGGTCGGCCACCCGGACCTGCAGTTCGGTGCACCACCATTTCGCCTTGGCGGCCTGGACGGGAGTCAGCTGCCCGTCTGCGTGCAGGGCCACGCAGTGGTCCACGAAGACCCGGGCGATATCGACTTCGGTGTGCAGTTCGGCCAGCAGGAACCTGTTGTGCTGGAAGGTCCCGATCGGCTGGCCGAAGACGCGGCGTTCGGTGACGTATTCCATCGTGCGGGCCAGCAAACCTTCCGCGGCGGAGACCCCGGTGACCGCCAGGGAGAGGCGTTCCTGCGGCAGGTTGCGCATAAGCTGGAAGAAGCCCTGCCCTTCCTCGCCGAGCCGATTGGCGACGGGTACGCGCACGTCGGTGAAGTGCAGCTCGCTGGTGTCCTGGCCGTGCAGGCCCAGCTTCTTCAAGTTCCGTCCTCGCTCGAAACCCCTCATGCCCCGCTCGACGACGAACAAGGTCAGGCCGCGATGCTTCTCCTCGGAGGTGCGGGCGGCCACCACGACGAGGTCGGCGTTCTGCCCGTTGGAGATGAAGGTCTTCGAGCCATTCAGGACGTAGTGATCGCCGTCGCGGACCGCGCGGGTCGCGATGCCGGACAGGTCGCTGCCGGTGCCCGGTTCGGTCATCGCGATCGCGCCGATCAGCTCGCCCGAGGTCATGCCGGGCAACCAGCGCGCCTTCTGCTCGTCGTTGGTCAACTCGAGGATGTACGGCCCGACCACGTCGTTCTGCAGGGCGAGCCCGAGGCCCGCCGAGGCGTAGCCGGACCGGCCGAACTCCTCGTCCACAATCGCGTTGAACCGCCAGTCGTCGATCCCGGGTCCGCCGTGGGCCTCCGGTGTCGCGAACAGCAGCAGACCGGCCTCCCCTGCTTTAAGGAACAGTGACCGGTCGACGATCCCGCGCTGCTCCCACTCCTCGTCGTACAGGGCGACCTCGGTCTTGATGAAGGACTGCACGGCCTCCCGGAACAGCTCGTGGTCCTTCTCGTACACGCTGCGGGTGGCGTCAGGCATGCTCGCCTCCGGGCAGGAACAGATCGATCTTGAGATCGGCTTCGTCGGCGTCGCCGTAGCGATAGACGCTGAAGTCGGTGATTCCCTCGCTGCGCAGCAGGTCGTCGTCGATGAAGCACTGGCCGGTGTGGTCGGTGGCCTTGCGGGAGAGGATCGCGTGTGCGGCATCGGCCATGATCTCGGGGCGGCGGGACACGGCCATCGCCGTGTCGCCGCCGACGATGTTCTGCACCGCCGCGGTGGCGATCGTTGTGCGCGGCCACAGGCAGTTCGCGGCCAGCGGCCGCGGATGGTTTTGCCCGGCCAGTCCAAGCGTCAGCATGGTCATGGCGTACTTGCTGATCGTGTAGGGCGCGTGCCGGTGCAGCCACACCGGGTCCGGGTTCAGCGGCGGCGACAGGGTGAGCACGTGCGGGTTGTCGGATTTGTAGAGGTGTGGCAGCGCGGCACTGATCAGGGTGAAGGTGCCGCGGGCGTTGATGTCGAGCATCAGGTCGTAGCGCTTGGGCGGCAGCTTGCCGATCGGGGCCAAGGCGATCGCCGAGGCGTTGTTCACCACGATGTCGATGCCGCCGAAGGTCGCCACAGCCCGATCGACTGCTTCGGTGACGTCCTCCTCGCGGCGGACGTCACCGACCACAGCGAGACCGTTGCCGCCGACGGCTTCGATGGCGGCGACGGCGGTGTGTACCGTGCCCGGAAGTCGTGGGTCGGGCTTATCGGTTTTGGCCAGCAGTACGACGTTCGCCCCGTCACGGGCGGCCCGGGTCGCGATGGCGAGACCGATACCGCGGCTGCCGCCGGACATCAGGATCGTGCGGCCTGCCAGCGACCGCGTCTGGTCATGGGTGCTCATCGGTAGTCCTCCCCGTTTTCGGCCTTGCGGACGAGTGATTCCGGTGGAGTGAACCGGTCGCCGTAGCGTTGCGCCAGTTCCCGTGCCCTGGCAACGAACCCGGGCAGGCCACCGTCGTACTGGTTGATGTACTGCAGGACTCCGCCGGTCCAGGTGGGAAAGCCGATGCCGAGGATCGACCCGATGTTGGCGTCCGCGACCGACCTGAGGACTTCCTCGTCCAGGCAGCGGATCGCGTCGAGCGCTTCGGCGAACAGCATGCGCTCCTGCATCTCGATCAGCGGCACCGCCGTGTTCGTGCCGCCGAAGGCGTCCTTCAGGCCGGGCCACAGACCCGCCTTGCGTCCATCGACGTAGTCGTAGAACCCGGCCCCGGCCGCACGTCCCCGGCGTCCGGACTTGTCGATCATTTGGTCGATCACCGCCGCGGCAGGGTGCGGCGGTCTGTCGATCCCGGCCGTGCGGTAGCCGGCGACGGTCTCCTCGCGGATCTTGCGGAGCAGGGTCAGCGTCAACTCGTCCACGAGGGCCAGAGCTCCGACCGGATATCCCGCCTGGATCGCCGCTTGCTCGATCGATGCCGCGGGCACTCCCTCGCCGAGCAGCGCGACTGCTTCGTTGACGAACTCCAGGATGACGCGGCTGGTGAAGAAGCCCCGGCTGTCGTTGACCACGATGGGGGTCTTGCCGATCTGCCGCGCGATGTCGATTGCCTTCGCCAAGGTGGCGTCGCTGGTCTTCTCGCCGACCACGATCTCCAGCAGCGTCATCTTGTCCACCGGGGAGAAAAAGTGCAGCCCGATAAAGTCCTCGGGCCTGGACACCCCTTCCGCGAGGCCGGTGATGGGCAAGGTCGAGGTGTTGGAGGCGAGCACGGCATCCGGGGTGAGGTGGACGGCCGTTTCGGCGATGACCTTCTTCTTCAGCTCGGGGTCTTCGAAGACCGCCTCGATGAGCAGATCGGCGTCTGCGGCGTCGGCCGGGTCGGCGGTCGGGTGAATCCGGGCCAGGACCTCCTCACGCTGCGCGGGCGTGGTGGTTCCTCGCTGGACCGCCTTGTCCAGGATCTTCGCACTGTAGCCCTTGCCACGCTCGGCCGCCTTCAGAGACACGTCCTTGAGGACGACTTCGAGGCCGGCCTTGGCGCTGACGTAGGCGATCCCGGCACCCATCATGCCGCCACCGAGAACGACCAGCTTCCGGGCCTGATGCGGCGGGTAGCCCTCTGGGCGGCTGGCGCCCCGGTTGATCGCCTGCATGTCGAAGAACATCGACTTGATGATGTTCGCCGAGATCTGGCCGCAGATCAGGTCCGCGCAATACCGCGATTCGATGGTCAGGGCGTTGTCGAAATCCACCTGGGCGCCTTCGACCGCGGCTGCAAGCAGGTTGTGCGCGGCGGGAGCCGGCGATCCGTGGGTCTGTTTACGCAGCACCGCAGGCAGGGACGGCAGGACGGCAGCCAGCGCCGGGCCGGCCGGAGTGCCGCCGGGAATCAGGTGTCCAGGTCGGTCCCAAGGCTGTACCGGCTCTGGATTGGCCACGATCCACTCCCGGGCGGTCGTCGCGAGCTGTCCGGGATCGGCGACCAGTTCGTCGACCAGCCCTTTGTCCAGAGCGGCCCGCGGACGGAACTTCGTCCCGGTCAGCAGGATCTCCTGCAGGGCGGCCTGCAGACCGAACATACGGACCGTGCGGGTGGTCCCGCCGCCACCGGGCAGCAGGCCCAGCGTCACCTCGGGAAGACCGACGGCCACATGGGGCTGATCGAGCGCGATCCGGTGGTGGCAAGCCAGGGCGATCTCGTAGCCGCCGCCCAGCGCGGCGCCGTTGATCGTCGCGACGACCGGCCTGCCGAGGGTCTCCAGGCGCCGTAGGGCGGCCTTGACTCCGTCGAGCATGGTGGTGACGTCCGCGCGTTGGTCCGCCGTGGCGCGCATCATCATTCCGAGGTCGCCACCGGCGAAGAACGTCTTCTTCGCCGAGGCGACGATCACGCCGGTGATGGAGTCACGCTCCGCGTGCAGGTGATCGACGAGGATCGGGAGCTCCCTGCGGAACCGGTCGTTCATGGTGTTGGCCGAGGCGTCCGGGTCGTCCATCGTCACGGTGACAATGCCGTCGGTGTCCCGTTCCCAGCGGAACATCGGGTGGTCGTAGTTCGTCATCGGTGGCTCCAAGAAATCGGTGTATACGGCGTCACAGACGTTCGATGAGAGTGGCGACACCCATGCCGGCGCCGATGCACAAGGTGACGAGCGCGCGGCGGGCCTGCCGGCGCTCGAGTTCGTCGAGCATGGTGCCGACGAGCATGGCCCCGGTCGCGCCCAACGGGTGGCCCATCGCGATGGCGCCGCCGTTGACGTTGATCTTCTCCAGCGGAATGCCGAGATCCTTGGCGTACTTCAGGGGGACCGCCGCGAATGCCTCGTTGATCTCGAACAGATCGATGTCGTCCACCGTGAGGCCGGTGTGGTCGAGCAGCTTGCGGGTGGCCGGGATGGGGCCGGTCAGCATGATCGTCGAGTCGGCTCCGGAGGTGGCGGTGGCGACGACTCGGCCGCGGGGCGTCAGGCCCTGCTGTTCACCGATGCGCTCATCGCCGATCAGCACGAGTGCCGCGCCGTCGACGATGCCCGACGAGTTGCCGGCGTGGTGCACGTGCTCGATCCGCTCAATCCAGTGGTAGCGCTGGAGCGCCACCGCGTCGAAACCGGCCTGCTCACCAAGCTTGGCGAACGAGGGTTTGAGCGTGGCCAGCGACTCGGCCGTCGTGTCCGGCCGCATGTGTTCGTCGTGGTCCAGTACGGCGACATCGTTGCGGTCGCACACCGGCACGATGGATTTCGCGAAATACCCGCCTGACCACGCGGCAGCGGCGAGCCGCTGTGAGCGCTCCGCGTAGGAGTCGACAGTCTCCCGGGTGAAGCCCTCGATCGTGGCGATCAGGTCAGCGCTCACTCCCTGCGGAATGAAGGACGTCGCGAAGTTCGTCTCCGGGTCGTTCATCCAGGCGCCGCCGTCGGAGCCAAGCGGTATCCGCGACATCGATTCCACCCCGCCCGCTATCACGAGCCGGTCCCATCCCGACCGAACCTTCTGCGCGGCCGTGTTCACCGCTTCCAAACCGGACCCGCAGAATCGGTTGAGCTGCAGCCCCGACACGGTGTCGGGCAGACCCGCGGCGAGAGCGGCCGTACGGGGCAGGACCGAACCCTGGTCGCCGACCGGCGAGACGATGCCCAATACGAGGTCGTCGATCGCGGCGGGGTCGAGATCGGGGTGTCGGGCGCGTAGTTCATCGATCAGATCGACCACAAGGGTGACGGGCTTGATGGTGTGCAAGGACCCGGAGCTCTTCCCCCGGCCGCGCGGAGTGCGGATGGCGTCGTAGATGAACGCTTCCGATACCGACGGTGAGTGGGACATCGCGGTGCTTCCTTCCCGGACTGATGGGATCGGCTATTGACTCAGACGGTAGCTTAGTTAATATTCACTAGGCAAGCACGGTGCTCGATCGCGCTGATACGCGACAGCACACGGCACGGCAATGAGGGGCTGAGTTGTGGCACGAACGACGACACGGAACGGTCGCGCCGGCGCTGCACGCCTCGGGGCCGAGCAGCGCAGACGGCAGCTGGCGCAAACGGCGGCACGGCGCTTCTATCGGTACGGCTACCAAGCGGTCGCGCTGGCCGACGTGGCGGCCGAGGTCG
The DNA here is from genome assembly GCF_040607515.1 of Streptosporangium sp. NPDC005286. Classification (NCBI taxonomy): domain Bacteria; kingdom Bacillati; phylum Actinomycetota; class Actinomycetes; order Streptosporangiales; family Streptosporangiaceae; genus Streptosporangium; species Streptosporangium sp. NPDC005286. The sequence goes on from NZ_JBEXGU010000160.1 coordinate 5,980, forward strand.
GCGTCACCGCACCGGCCGTCTACCGGCACTTCCGGAACAAGAACGCTCTGCTCGCCGGCGCCATCGACAGCGCGCTCGACGTGGTGGACGCCGCGTTCACCACGGACACGGACTCGCTGGACGACCTCCTGTTCGCGCTGGCGGGCGCCGCCCTCGACAGGCGCGACCTGTGGGTCCTGCTACAGCGTGAGATGCGGCACCTCGGCGGTGAGGAACGTGCGAGGATCGAGGCCCGGTTCGGCGAGTTCGTCTCCCGCTTCTCCGCACGCCTGCGGCATGCCCGCTCTGATGCCGATCGTGGCCGGCTGAGGCTGCTCATCACCGCGGTGCTGGCGACCATGGCAAGTGCTTCGGTCAGCGGTATGCGCCTCCCCCGCGCTGAGTACCAACGCGTCCTCGCCGCCGCCGCAGCCGCGGCGGCCCGCACCGAGCTGCCGGCGCCGGACCCGCGCACAGCGCCGTCGGCCGGGACCCGCCGGCCCCATGTCCCGCTGTCCCGCGCCGAGGAGCTGCTGGAAACCGCGATCACACTGTTCCATGAGCGTGGCTACGCGGGGGTCAGCCTGGACGATATCGGGGCGGCGATCGGGCTGTCCGGCCCGAGCATCTACCACCACTTCGCGACGAAGTCCGAGATTCTCGTGACGGCCTTCACCCAGGCGGCACACCGGCTCGCGACTCAGCGGAAAGACGGTCGCGAAGACACCTCCCTCGACGACCTGGTGCGCGGCTACATCCACGTCGGTGTCCAGCAGCGACATCTCTTCGGCGTCTACGTGACCGAAGCGATCAACCTGCCGCAGGAGGCCGGTCGCCGGATCAGCGCCGAGCTGGCCGTGAACGTCGAGGAATGGGCGGCCGCGCTGCGGCTGCGGCGGCCCGAGTTGAGCGTGACCGAGAGCCACGTGCTCGTGTACGCGGCCCGCGGCATCGTCAACGACGTCGTCCGTGTCGGCCACCTGCACGCCCGACCGCACGTCGAGGCCGAGCTCGAGACCCTCCTGCACGCCGTCCTCAATGCGGACGTCACCCATGACACAACAGCCACGAGCCAATGACAACGAAAGGACAGGCAATGCGCATCGGACTGCAGCTCGGATACGGCCGTGACTTCCGGCAGGCGGCGGCACGGGTGGCCGAGTTGGAGAAGGCCGGCTTGGACCTGGTGAGCATCGCCGAGGCGTATTCGTTCGACGCGGTCTCCCAACTCGGCTACCTCGCGGCCCGCACCGACCGGCTGGAGATCACGTCCGGGATCCTGCAGCTCTACTCGCGCACGCCCACGCTCACCGCCATGACCGCCGCCGGCTTGGACCACGTGTCCGACGGGCGGTTCACGCTGGGTATCGGCGCTTCGGGCCCGCAGGTCGTCGAGGGCTTCCATGGTGTTCGCTACGACGCCCCGCTCGGCCGGACCCGCGAGATCGTTGAGATCTGCCGCCAGGTCTGGCGCCGGGAAAAAGTTGATCATTCCGGCCGCTACTACCAGATACCGTTGCGCGGCGACGCGAGCACGGGTCTCGGCAAACCACTCAAGATCATCAACCATCCCGTACGGGAGCGGATCCCGATCAGCATCGCCGCGATCGGCCCCAGGAACGTCGCCTTGGCGGCCGAGATAGCCGAAGGCTGGGAACCGATCTTCTTCCATCCCGAGAAGGCCGGCGAGGTGTGGGGACCCAGCCTCGCATCGGGCCGCGCGAAGCGCTCTCCCGAACTGGGTGAGCTGGACATCACTGTCGGGATCCCAGTGGCCTTCTGTGAGAACAGGACAGCCGCGGAGGTGTTCCTCGACGCCGTCCGGCCGCAGCTCGCGCTGTATATCGGCGGGATGGGAGCACGGGGCAAGAACTTCTACCACGATCTCGCCTGCCGGTACGGGTACGAGGAAGCCGCCGACCTGATCCAGGGGCACTACCTGGACGGACGAAGGAACGACGCGGCGGCGGCCGTTCCCGACGACCTGGTCCGCGCGGTTTCACTGATCGGCTCGCGCGCCGACATCGAGGAACGCCTGGCAGCCCTGCGCGCGGCGGGCATCACCACCATAAAGGCCGACCTGCTTTCTCCAGACCATGCCGATCAGCTTGCGGCTGTGGAGCAACTGTCGGAGATCACCGGCTGAGACCGGACTTCACCCGCTGAATTCCCATCCTCCCAAGAGCCAGAAAGGATCATCACTCGATGGCCGAGTACAAATACCTGATCACCTCCGTCGAAGACGGCGTCGGCGTCATTCAGCTCAACCACCCGGAGAAACGCAACGCCCTCGGCTGGGACCTGCACCACGAGATCATCACCGCCCTGGAGGACTGGGCCGAGGACGACCGTGTGGCCGCCGTCCTGTTCGTGGGCAACGAGGACTACTTCTGCGCGGGCTGGGCACTCGACGTGCTCGATCAGATCACCGGCGAGGACCTCACCCGCTTCGTCGACCTGGCGTGCAAACTCATGGTGACGATCTACGACTATCGCAAGCCCACGGTCGCGGCCGTCGCCGGCATGGCACCCGGCTACGGCATGGACCTGGCGAACATGTGCGATATCACAGTCGCCTCCGAAAACGCTGCATTCGGGTCCACGCAGGTCAAATACGCCATGAACGGCTTCTACCACGGCATGCTGCGCAAGGCAGGCGCGCAACGGGCACGCCGGATGCTGTTCACCGGTGACCCGATCGACGCGCGGGAAGCCCACCGGGTCGGCCTCGTCGATGAGATCGTACCGGTCGGCACCGTACGGGAAAACGGCCTTCGCCTCGCCCGGCACATCGCCGAGGCTGGCACCGAACTGACGACCGTGCTCAAGGAGGTCGCGTTGCGGGCCGGAAACATGGACCACATCGGCGCCACGGCCTACGAACTGCGCGTTACCGCCGACCTGGTCCAGCGCGGGCTGTTCACCAGGAGGCTCGGCGAAGGCCTCGACGCGCTGCGATCCGGACGGAGCAAGGCGACCGAGCGCCTGCGGCCCCGATCGTGACCTGACCCATCGTCCTCATCGGTCTCGAACAACAGCCATCCTCGATCCCACCATCCATTGTTTAGTGAATATTAACTAGATAAACTTCGACGCAGGTTCTCCCGGCCACACGGTGGCCGCGCTGGAACCAGGCACATCCCGAAGGGAGCACATCGATGACGACGGCCTCGAACCTGGCTACGGAATATCGGCATGCGGGGTACCGGGCGATCGGTCTGTGGAGCGATGACCGGATCGGTGATCTGCTGCCCTCCCAGGCCAAGCGGTACCCGGACAAGGAGCTGTTCTGCTTCGAGGAGCGGCGCATCACATACCGGGAGTTCGACGGCTGGACCAAGACGGTGGCCGCCGACCTGGTCCGTCGAGGTGTCCGCCGACACGACCGCGTCCTCGTGCAGCTGCCCAACTGCCTCGAGGCGCTGGTCCTCCAGGTCGCGGCGTTCCGCATCGGCGCGGTCGACGTGCCCGTCGTGCCGATCTACCGCGAGCACGAGATGCGCCGTATCCTGGCCGACTGCCGACCGGCGGCGATCGCCGCGGCTGCCGAGCTCGGCAGCCGGCGGCCAGTCGAAGAGTTCGACAACCTGCTCGCCGAACTGGGGTTGGCCCCCGCGGTGCGCTACGTCGTGGGTGGGCACCGGGACGGTTGGGAGCAGGTTCCGGCCGAAGAGGCCGAGGACGGTGTCGAGCTGCCTGAGCCGCTGTCGGCGGAGGAGCCGGCGCTGCTGCTCTACACCTCGGGAACGACCTCCGCGCCCAAGGGTGCACTCCTGTCCAGCCAGGCGCTGCTCGCACACATGCGTAACTTCCAGGAGGCCCTCGGCGCCGGCGAGCAGACGGTGACCCTGGCCGCGACCCCGCTGTCTCACCTCGGCGGCTTCGTGGCCGGAGTGGTGTTTCCGGCCTTCCTCGGCGGAAGGTCGGTGATCACGCGCGGCTGGCAACCCGACGAGGCGCTCTCGCTCATCGAGCGGGAGCATGTGTCCCTGATGATGGGCGCCACCGTGTTCGTCTCCGATTTGGTGGACCGCTACGAGCGTGGTCTATCGCCCAGCCATCGCCTGCCGACCTACGCCTGCGCTGGTGCCGCCATCCCTGCCCCCCTCGTCGACCGTGCCGCTGAGGTGGGCGTCACCGTGGTGCGCGCTTATGGCATGACGGAAACGGCCGGAGTCTGCGCCATCGCCTCGTCCGGTGACCCGCTGGCCCGGCGCCGGGAATGGGACGGTCGGCTGCTGCGAGGTATGGAAATCCAGGCTGTGGACGAACAACGACGACTGCTCCCGCCGGGAACCGTGGGCGAGCTGCGGATCAGAGGGCCACAGCTGCTGTCCAGGTACACCGATCCCCAGCTGACCAAGGCGCAGATCGACGAGGACGGCTGGTTCTATCCGGGCGACGTGGGCCGGGTGGACGCCCAGGGCTGGGTGCAGATGACCGGCCGTAGCAAGGACATCATCAACCGCGGCGGCGAGAAGTTCTCGACCATGGACATCGAGCTCGCCATCGCGTCGCATCCCGATGTCGAGGCGGTGGCGGTCACCGCCATCCCGGACGAGCGGCTGGGGGAAGGGGTCGGGGCCTGGCTCGTCCTCAAACCCGGGGCCGAGTGGCGCGGAACGGAACCACTGATCGCGCACCTCGAGGCGGAGAAGCTGGCCAAGCAGAAGATTCCCACGCGCTGGCATGTGGTCGCCGAGATCCCGCGGAGCGCGGCCGGAAAGATCCAGAAGCACCGGCTGGCCAACCTCGACGACATCGTGTCGTAGAGACGAATTTCAACGAGAAGAGCGAATTTCAGCATGACTGAGTTTCAGAACATCAAATCCACCGTCAAGGGCGGCGTCGGGACGATCACCTTCGACCGGCTCGACCGCCGCAACGCCCTGAGCGTGGAGCTGATGACAGACCTGAGCGACCAGCTGGACGCGTGGGCTTACGACGACGAGGTCGCCGCGGTGGTGCTGACCGGCGGTGAAAACATCTTCTGCGCGGGCCTGGACCTGGACCTGCAGTCGGGATTCACCGAGGAAACCCGCGCGATCTACTCCGAAGCGTGCCTTCGGGCGTACGGCACACTGTTGGACTACCGGAAACCGACCATCGCCGCCGTCGGCGGTCCCGCGCTCGGCGGCGGATGCGATATCGCGGTCTTCTCCGACATCCGGATCGGCAGCGAAAACGCGATCTTCGGATACCCGCAGGTCAAGTTCGGGCTAACACCCTATTTCTCCCCTCTCTGGCGGATCGTCGGTCTGAGCCAGGCGAAGTTGCTGACGTTCTCCGGCGAACGGATAGACGCGAAGGAGGCCCTGAGGATCGGCCTCATCGACCGACTGGCACCCGAGGGCGAGGTAGTCGCTCACGCGAGCGCCCTCGCCGCCTCCATCGCGCAGACCACCGTCAAATCGGCGGTGAACAACAAGGAGATGGCACGGACGTCCCCAGCTCTCGACCCCAACAGCGCGCTCACCTACGAAACCCTTGCCTATCGAGAGGTGATCTGGCACCCCGACGTCGTGGCCCGCATCAACGACGCCTACCGCAAGATCAAGAAGAAGTAGCGATCCCGCCAGTGATATTCGTCGAGGAGCACGATGCATCTGCCGAAAACAGGTAAGGATGGCGCGACCATGCCTGGCATCGGCGGCGAGCTGTCGCAAGACGCGCCGCCTGACTGTGACCTGGGTGTGGTGGAAAGACGCTTCGGCATCGTCGGTTGCCAGGCCGATGGCAGGTTTCTGCGATCGGTGATGAGGACCGGTCCCTGGATGGACGACTCCCATGGGCGCCAGCAGGCGGGCGCGCTGGCCGTGCTCCTCGACCACGTCTTGGGCGAAACCATTTACACCGCGAGACCGATCGGCCACTGGTCGCTGACCACCGAGTTGACGTTCGACATTATCGTTCCACCACCGTGGAACACGGCAACATTGCACGCCACCTCCTGGGTCCCGAGGGCGGAGACGACAGGAGGATTCGCTCAATGTGAAGTGGTCGACGACTTCGGCACCCTCATCGCGGTGAGCGCCGCCTGGACCCAGTACGTGCCGGCCGGTGATTCCCGTGTCGCCGCGGAGCGTGCCGTGCCGCCCGACGACCCTCCGCCCGAAACCGTGAACTTCGCCGAACACCTGGGTGTGCGGATCAGCGCGGACGAGCAGCGTACACGCGTCGAACTCCCGGATCCTGAGCGCTGGAACAACGGGTACGGCGTACTTCACGGCGGCGTCTGGGCGAGCCTGGCCGAGGTCGCGGCTGCGGAGGCGTTCGAGCGAGGCGGGGACCTGCGGACGGCTCATGTTCATGTTTCGTACCTGCGGCCCCCCGCACCCGGCGCGGCCATATCCATGATCGTTCAGCCGATGCATATCGGCCGCTCGTTCGGCGTGATCCAGGTGACGGGATCCGACGACTCCGGACGTTCCTGCGTGAGCGCGACCGTGACAGGACGGCGCCGCACAGCGTAATGAGCGAACATTGACTGGAGGATCAGAAATCGTGATCACCACGGAGATCAGCATTGAGGGCGACGGCCCGATCCGTCGCCTCACCCTGAATCGGCCGGCGCGACACAATGCGCAGACGCCCATAATGTGGGCCGAGCTCGCGGCCGCGGGGCGGGAACTGGCTGCTGACCCGGACGTGCGCTGTGTCGTCATCCGCGGCTCGGGTGAGTCTTTTAGTTCAGGTATCGATCTCGATGAGATGCGAACCCCGGACGGTTTCATCAGGCGACTCGCCGCCCACCCTGACGCTGACCCCGACCCGATGCTGGCTGACATAGAGGTAGCGCAGCAGGCATTCCGATGGATACCCCGTGCGCCGTTTCTCGTCATCGCCGCCGTGACCGGGGTAGCCTTCGGCGCCGGATGCCAGCTCGCTCTGGCGTGTGATGTCCGGATCGTCGCGGCTGGCGCACGATTCGCCCTGCGCGAGGCGCGCTACGGGCTGATACCGGACATGGGAGCGACCGCCTCATTGCCGCGGCTGGTGGGCCGGGAACGTGCTTTGGACCTGATCCTCACCGGCAGGGAGCTCACGGGAGCGGAAGCGGTGGCGATGGGCCTTGCCCTGAGCGCTCACCCGGACGCCGAAGTGCCTGCCGCCGCAAGCGAGTATGCCGCGAAGATCGCTCGTATGCCGCGGTCGGGAATAGCCTATGTCAAGGCCGCGCTGGACGAGCCCGACCCAGACCGGAGCCTCCAACTAGCGGCGCTGGGCCAGGCCGCGTGCATCCGACAGGCGTCTCTTCCGCATTGACGACTGAGCAACTGGTCCGTGAGCGGCAGATCCATGTGGCCGACACCTGCGTAGGGCACTGATTTCGTTGCCATCATCGACCGGCCGGCAGGCGACGCAGACCGCCTGCACATCAAAGCCTCGGCCACAGCGACGTCTACTAGGGGAGAGCATGCCAGAAGGTCCGATCGCACTCGACTTTCACGATCTCGTGGTCGTCGTCACCGGGGCCGGCGCCGGGCTCGGCCGACAGTACGCGCTCGACTTCGCAGCCGCAGGCGCGCGGGTGGTGGTGAACGCACGCCGCGCCGAGGTGGCGAAAGAGCTGGTGGACCGCATCGAGACGGCCGGCGGCACAGCCACCACCGCGGTGACCGATGCGCGAAACGGTGCAGCGATCGTCGATACGGCCATCGACACCTACGGCCGGATCGACGCGCTCGTGGTGAACGCCGGCCACGTACGAGATCGCACCTTCGGCCGGATGTCCGAGGAGGAATGGACCGAGATCGTGGATGTGCACCTAGGCGGTGCCTACACGGCCACCGCCGCGGCATGGCCGCACATGGTTCGGCAAGGACACGGCCGAATCGTGCTGACAACCTCGAGTGCGGGCCTGCACGGCAATCTCGGCCAGGCGAACTACGCCGCAGCCAAGGCAGCCATCATCGGTCTGGCCAAAGCGCTGGCGATCGAGGGGCAGCGACACGGCGTGCTGGTCAACGCGATCGCCCCCATGGCACACACCGACATGACGGACCGCGTGTTCGACGACGAATTGCGCGCCGGCCTGCCAGCCGCATCAGTGTCACCGTTCGTGCTCGCACTAGCGCATCCGGTCAGCACCACGACCGGTTCTGTGATCGAAACCGGCGGCGGCTGGGCTGCAGAGATGCGCTGGCAGCGGTCGGCAGGCGTGCGGTTCGCGGCCGCCGAGCTGACGCCCGCCGCGGTACTCGAACGCTGGCCCGCGATCGCGGATTTCACGACAGGTGCTGACTATCCGGCCAGCACCTCCGACTCCCTCGCCACGGCATTGGGCCACCCAACCGACGACAGCGTATGAATGGATCTCACATCTTGCCGGGCTGTTTCGCCTGAGGGGTCACCGACGGGGTGGCCGGGTTCCATGGCCGCGCGGCGTGGCCACCGCAGCCAGGCTTGTCTGTGGGTGATGAGTCTTCAGTCCATTGTAAATGATCTTGAATCTCGGCCACCGCCTTTACAATGTAGATTTATTAGACATGATCGCGCTCACAGCGACGACGATCAGACATCCTCATGTCCTCCGGGAGATCAGGCAGCCGTTCCTTGCCGACGTGTTCCGCGAGGACACCCGGACTACGACCTGCTGAGGGTCCTCTCGACCGGTAAGCCGCCCTGAATCCAATGGCGTACCACTCCCCTTCCTCGCCGCGGCGCGGTGGGGCATCTCCCCGCTCGGACCGGTCCGGTCGGATCCACGGGCACGGCCGGGCTTCACCAAGGCCGACTTCCATAAGGAGGTAATCCGTCATGAGGTGGCGATGTTGCGGTGTCAGGCCGCCCGTCCGAGACCGGATTGGGACGATCGGGCGGTGTTGGCGGCGCTAGTCTCGGCCTCGGCTTCCGCTCCCGACGCGACAGGGGCGGGCAGGCGAGCAACGGTAAGAAGACCGGGTACTGCCCACAGGGGCGCGGGGCGTATGGAGGCAGATCGCGCTGCTCGACACGCTCCCGTTCGGAGTGGCCCTCATCGCGTTCCTCACCGCCCTCGTGAAACGCTCCAGGAAGGCGATCATCTGGACGAGCGTGTTGGGACTTCCCTTTCTCATCGTGATGATCATCGGGGGCATCGTCGGGATGTGAGCGTGGGAGTTCCGGGGTTGGCGACCCTGAGGCGGCCGACCGCTGGACCTGGCTGATCATCGTTGCCCACGCCCAGCTCCGGCTAGCCCGATCCCGTTGGTGCCGCCGGTGATCACCACCGTCTTCACGCCTTCTCCTTCCCGGCCAGCTCGCCGAGCAGCCGCCAGGTGCGCTCGCGGCCCTGCGGCCCGGCCAGGTCGGTCTGGGTGAACACCACCTCGGTCGCGCCCGCGTCGAAATAGCGGCGCACCGCCGCGGCGATCGCCTCCTCGTCGCCGATCTCGACGAGGTCGGCGGCGCGCGACGCCCCCGACAGTTCGATCACCTTCTGGTAGGAGGGAACCCGGTCGTAGAAGGCGGTCTGCCGGGCCGCCTGTTCCCGCGCGGCCTCCACGTCGTCGGTGACGACCCCGGCGACGAGCGCGACGACGCGCGGAGCGGGCCGTCCCGCCGCTTCGGCCGCCGACAGCAGCCGCGGCACCACGTGCTCCGCGAGCGCCTTCGGCCCGGCCAGGAACGGCAGCGTCCCGTCGGCCAGTTCGCCCGTGACGCGCAGCGCCTGCGGTCCCATGGCCGCCACCAGGACCGGTACGGCCGGGGCCGCGCCCGCGAGCCCGGCGGGCATCGGGCTCACCGCCGTGAGCGTCTCGCCGTGGAAGTCGACCGACCCCTCGGCCAGCAAGGTCCGCAGCGCGGTGAGGAAGTCCCGCAGCCGGGCGATCGGCCGGTCGTGCGGGATGCCGAACACCGGCTCGACGAACGCCTTGGCGCCGAGCCCCAGTCCGAGCGTGTACCGGCCGCGCGTGGCCGCCTGCGTCGTCTGCGCCTGGGCGCCGACCAGCAGCGGGTGGCGTCCGAAGATGGGCACCGCGGAGGTTCCCACGTCCAGTCCCGGGACCTCCCGGCCGACGATCCCGGCCAGCGCGACGGAGTCGTAGTCGAACCGCTGCCCGAGCCAGACCGAGTCGATTCCCGCCGACTCCGCCACCCGCGCCTGATCCACGACGGCGTCCACGGCATTCTCCGCGTCCGCCGGCACCGATAGAGCAACACCTATGGTCATAACCCGATCAACCAAGTCGGATAACCATGAATTCCCGCGCGGACGGCCGCCGGCTTCGTAGCGAGGTCACGTGCCCCATATGGCCGGCTCCCCCGGTTCCGGCCGACATCGGGATAGACCGGACATTCTGAGAGCGTCAGGGAAAGCTCTCGGGATGGGCAGCCTTCCACTCCATTACCATTTGCACGGCTACCGCTCGGCCGCCAGTGCCCGTCGTGCTCCGTCTACGCACGAGCGGCCACCACTCGATCAACGGGCAACTTCAGAGCGACCCCGCTTACTTGACCTTAAGAGGCCCAGCTCATGAAGGCACATCCTCCGGCGTGGCAGGGGTGCCGTCGGTGTTGAGGCCGTAGCGGGCCAGGTGCCGAGCCTGTTCGTGGCGGCCCAGCCGAACCAGCAGCTCGGGCAGTCGCTCGGCGGCACGGTGGTCGCCGATCACAACCGTGGACAGGAGAACCCGCTGGGCCTCGGCGAGGTCTCCACGCTGGACCAGAAGCTCCACCAGGTTTCTGGCGGCGTGGAAATCGGCAGGACACCCGTGAAGTCGGGCACGTAGTTCGTCGATTTCTCCTCGGTCGGCGAGAATGTCGGCGAGGGCCAAGCGTGCAAGCATGTCACCGGCATCGGCGCGCGCACGTAGCCCGTCGAGATCACCCCGGTCGGCCAGCAGCTCGGCCAACCGCTGGGCCGAGCTGTAGTCGTGGTTGTCGGCGCGCGCCCGCAGTTCGTCGATCTCGCCACGGTCGGTGAGAACGTCGGCCAGCCGCCTGGAGGCCCCGAAGTCATGGCCGGCGCGTGCGCGTAGTCTGTCGGCGTCCCCACGGTCCGCGACGCTTTCGAGCCACCGCCTGCCGGCGTCCTCATCGCCGGAGTCCGCGCGGCGCCGCAGCGCGTCGAGGTCGCCACGGTGTACGAGCAGATCCAGTAACCTCCGGGACGCGTTGTCGTCACCGCTGTCGGCACGAACGATGAGTTCGTCCACGCGGCCCCGGTACACGAGAACGTCGGCGAGTTCCTGTGCCGCGTACCAGTGATCGCCGTCGGCGAGGGAACGCAGCTCATCGACGTCTCCGCGATGGAGCAGGACATCGACGAGCCGGAAGGCGGCCTGCGAGTCGCCGTCGCCGGCTCGGCTTCGCAACCGGCCGAGGTCTCCCCGCCGCACCAGGACGCTCGCCAGCCGGCTTGCGGCCGTTCCATCTCCAGCCGCGGCTCGTTCGCCCAGCTCGTCGAGATCCACGGTCAACTCGTCGTGGATCGAGGTGATTCGCCGGTGCCGATCCATGCCTGCTTCACGCAGGACACGCCACGCACCCCCGACGTCTCCTCTGTCGGCGAGTACGTGCGCGAGCTTGCGAGCGGCGTCCGAATCGCCGTGCCGCGCCCGGGTCGCCAACTCGTCCAGAGCACCGCGATCGGCCAGGACGGTGTTCAACACCTGTTTCGCTTCCCCGTCGGTGTCAACGGACACGAAGGCGCGAAGCGCCGCGAGGTCTCCCCGGCAGACGAGAACCTTGATCAGGGTGTGCCCGGCCCACGCGTCACGAGCCGCGAACCGGCGGAGCCTGGCGATGTCTCCACGGTCGGCGAGCACGCCGGCCAGCCGATCGGAGGCCGTCCACCCGTACCTGATGAGGACCTCGAGCTCGTCGAGGTCGCCGAGGTGAACGAACACTCTGGCGATCCGGTCGAGCAGCATCTCATCGCCGCGCGCCGCCAGCGACATCAGTTCGCGGCGATCACCCCTGTGTGCGAGCACCTCCACCAGCTGGGTGTCGACGATGCCTCGCCGAGCCTCGGCGAGGCGCCGCAGTCCGGGCTTGTCGCCGCGGTGGCGGAGGAGGGTGAAGAGCCGTTTGGTGGCAGGCGCATCGGCCCGGGCGGCCAGCTCCGCCAGCTCGTCACGGTGTGCCAGGTAGGTCGCCAGTCGCTCGCGGGCCGCCGTCTGCTCGCGTTTCTCTTTGCGAGACCCCAGCAGGAGATCGTCTTCGGCGGGAAGATCGACGCTGGACTCGAACCGGGCGCGCGCGCGTAACTCCTCGCCGTCGCCCCGCCGAGCCAGCACCTCGGCCAGCTGCTCGGCGGCGGCCAGGTCGCCGCGATCGGCCAGGGCACTTAGTTCGTCGTTGGCGCCGCGATCGGCGAGCACCCGGGCCAGTCGTTGGCCTGTTCCCCGGCTCGGTAAGGCGGTCGGCCGGAACAACATGCGGAGCTGGTCCAGCTCCCCCCGCCAGACGAGTGCCTCGGCAAGGCTTTCGGCCGCCGCTTCGGCGGGTTGGCGGCGGAGTAGCGTTCCGTCGCCGATGTCCTCGGCGCGGGCTCTCAGGTCCGCGAGACCGGCGGCGTCGCCGACGTGGACGGTCCACTGGTCGGCCGCGATCCGGCTCCCGGCATCCGCGGCACGGCGGTACAGCGGTACCGCGTACTTGTGAAGCAGCCGTGCGCCGGCGCTCTCGGCAACCAGCACCACGTCGTCGATGTCGGTGAGGTGGGCGATGATCGCCTCCCACACGCGGGCCGGCACCGGTTCGGCGGCTCGGGCCTCGCCGAGATGCTGCAGCAGGTAGTCGGCGATGACGTACCCGACAGTCTGGCCCATCTCCGCACCGCCGACGCAGGTGAGCGCCGCGGCGGCCCCGTGCAGCTTGCGGGTCGTGTAGGCCATCCCCTGCTCGAACCAGTCGGCGGGCGCCTCGGCTCGCTGCCGGTCGGTGCAGTAGGCCGGTGCCGCCTCACGTAACAGCTCCTCCGGCAGCGCATGCTCGGCACCCAGCAGTCTGACGTCGAGAGCGGCGAGCAGCACCGCCCAGGCGTACGGGTGCACGGTCTTGGCGATTTCCCAACGCCGCACAAGCTGTGGCGCGGCTGCGAGAGTCTGCGTCAGTCCGTACCCGGTAGTGGCGAGGGCCGTCGCGAGCAGCCGGTCGGTCGCGGCGGCGGCTTCGGCGCGTCTCCGCTCAGCCGCGGAGAACGTCTCCGGGACGATCACCACGTCGGCCAGCTCGATGAGCTCCCGCTCGTTGGCATGAGGGTCGGCGCCACCGTAGGCAGGCGTGTCGGTGAACCTGAGATAGCGATCCGGCCACACCGTCCCGACGATCACCACGGAGGACTCCGCGTTCAGAAGCTCACGCACGGTGCCGCTGGTGAGCCCACGTTCGCCGCCGAAGTAACGCTGGATCTCATCCAGCCACAGCACAGTCCGCTGCGAAGGGTCGCCGGCCAGCGCGGAGATGTCGCCCGCGACCGCCGGGTGGAACAGCCGCCAGTCGGGCAACACAGCCCGCACGGCTTCGTAGGCGCAACGGGTCTTTCCGACCGAGGAGCCGCCGACGAGCAGCACGAAGCCGCCTCGGCGAGCCGCTTTGGCCAGCAATGCCCGAACCCCGTGCTCGCCGCCGTCCACATCGCGCTCGACGTAGGACGGCAGGTCCTCGTCCACACCGTCGACGCGGATGGACGCGTGCACGCCCAGCCTGCGCGGATCCGCCTCGGACACCCGAACCACCGCCGGCCCTGGTACGGGCTTCGCGCTGGGCGACCTTCCGGCGTCGGCCGTACTCATGTGCGACGTACTCCGGCCCGCCATGCCGAGCGGTCCGAGGTCGAGGCGCGTGCCGAGATCGCGGAGCAGCAGTGCGCGATCGACGGTCGCGGCCGCCTGCGCGTACCCGGATGACAGCTCCAGGAGATGCCGCCACAGGTCGACGGCTTGCGGCAGCCCGCCGACCAGCTTCGCGAGTTCGCCGATGACGCGGGAACGGTCGGCCGGATCCTCGCCCTCCAGGACGAGGTGGATGATGCGCAGTGCTCGCAGCAGACGCCAGGTCAGTTCGTCGACGCCGATGACGGCGTCAAGCTCCGCTTGGGCGGCGGCCACCGCGACAGCGGCCCTGAGCGTCCGTAATCGCTCTCGGATCTTCCCCCTTGTGGCTCGCGGCGCGTCCACTGCCGCACGGAACTCCCCGTCGTCGCGCTGTCGCCTGGCGATCCACGCGAGGGTCTGTACCTCCGCGGACGCGGTGTGCGGCGCCGCGACAGCGAGGCCCATCCGCCAGCGGTCGGAGTCGAACTCGGCTCGGTGATCGACCAGCATGCGCAGGTAATCGGTCAACAAGGCGACGAACGGCGCACTGCCGGCACCGATCGTGGGATTGCGACGGACACCGACGAACATCCGGCGCTCCCCGGTAGGGCAGTGCCCGACGGCCACCACGTCGTCCACCGGGTGCCACGCGCCCTGTTGAAACCGCACCTCGCCCGGTGTGACGTCGTCACCCAGCCCTCGCACCGGGCTCTGCTGCAACAAGCAGGCGAGAAGGACCGCGCCGTACGCGTGCTCCAACACCACCCCGCCACCCCCGGTGGCGTACGGACTCGCATGCCCCCGCGTCCCCGAGCCGGGATCAGGATCATCGTGATCGTTCCTGCGAGCCACGCGCACAATCATGCCCTACTACACCGACGCGCCGTCCGACTCCGCTTCGTCCAGAAACCGCCAGAGGGAGGGGTTTCTGCCCTGGTGGCTGAACGCAGGTCCACCAGCCCTTGGAGACCGTAAATCTCCATCCCAGGACGTGTTCGCGCCCGTCTCCGGGGGCAGGGTGGCTGTCAATGGCCAAGTGCGTGTCGCCGCTGACATGCGCGCAGCCGGGCTGGAGCCGCTGGAACCGTACAGCACCTCCATATGGTGGTGCGGGTGCGGACGATGGCGGCCGACCGGCACTTTCTCGCGCTCGAATCCGGGTGAGCCGCGTGCTTTCCCGTACAAGTGTGAGAGCCCGCCCCAGGTCCTTCCCTTCTAGTGGTCGTCGCAACACCCCAGCTCGGGGAGTGCGATGGACTTCGAGATCCGCAAGGTCAGGACCCCGCAGGGGCCCAAGAAGTT
>NZ_JBEXGU010000161.1:0-20872 GCF_040607515.1 Streptosporangium sp. NPDC005286
CGGCGCACCCCCCGCGACCTGGCCGCCTCGCACAGAGCGGTGACGCTCTCAGGGGACCAGTCCCGATTCCTTGATGAGCGCGATCGTCGCCTCAAGCTGGTCGAGGTCGTTCAGGTCGACCGAGGGAACCTTCAGCTCGTCCAGAGCGGGCACTCCCGCGGGCGGTGCGGCGTCGGCCAGGACCGGGTACTCGTAGGTCTCCTCGGCGAAGTACTTCTGTGCCTCGGCGCCGAGCAGGTAGGTGACGAATGCCTGCACGTCAGGATTCTGGGCGGCCTTCTTCAGCACGCCGACGCCCGCCACGTTGACCAGGGCGCCGCTGTCGCCGTCGGGGAAGAAGTGCAGCTTGGCGGTGAGCGTGTCAGGCGTCTTACCCCTCTCCTTGGCCAGCTCGCCCAGGTAGTAGTGGTTGATCAGGCCGACCGCGAGCTTGCCGGAGTCGACCTCCTCCAGGATGGGGCCGTTGCCCTCACGGATCTGCGGGTCGTTGGCCTTGAGCCCGGCCAGGAACTCCTTGGCCTTGGCCTGTCCGTGCTGCACCGTCACAGCGGTGACGAACGCCTGGAAGGACGCGTTGGTCGGGGCCACCCCGACCTTGCCCTTCCAGGCCGGATCGGTGAGGTCGAACACCGAGGCGGGCAGCTGGGCGGCGGGGACCAGGTCGGGGTTGTAGGCCAGCACCCGCGAGCGGGCGGTGACACCGACCCATTCCCCGCTCTTGGCGCGGTAGGTCGCCGGCACCTTGTCGAGCACGGTGGCCGGGAGCGGCGCGAACATGCCCTTCTTGGCCACGGCGCCGAGCGCGCCGGCGTCCTGGGCGAAGAAGGCGTCCGCCGGTGACTTCTCCCCCTCTTCGAGGAGCTGGGCGGCCATGGCCGCGGTGTTGGCGTAGCGGGCCTCGACGGCGATGCCGCTCTGCGCGGTGAACTTGTCCAGCAAGGGCTTGACCAGCGACTCGCTGCGCCCGCTGTAGACGGTGATCTTCTTGTCGGCCGTCGGGCCGGCAGCGGCTCCGGTGGTGTCCGCGGACTCGCCACCACAGGCGGCCAGCCCGAGGACGAGAACACCGGTGGCGGCCAGCGCGAGCACGGTTTTGGGGAGGAACGTCGGCACCGTGGTGCTCCTTCGGTCATGGAGAGGAATTCCCGATTACAGCTACATCGCTGTAGAAGTTAGCAGAGCCTAACCTAAGTGCTCGCCGCAGGGCCAGAGTCGGCCACGGTAAGGAGCCAGGTCGGCGATGTGGCGACGCGACGGAACCGCGACACGCGGCCTCAGGGGAGGTTCCCGGCTACGCACGTGGTACGGGCGAGACGAGGAGCGCACCCGGCTGCGGGCCTCCCGGGACGATCACCCGACCGCCTGCGCGCAACGGACCGATCACTTCCGGCGTCGGCGGGAGGACGAGTATGTCATCGCCATACCGGCCTGGGCGGAGTCAGCGGCGGGTGTCGACGCCGCCGAGGTTGACTACTCGCAGGGGCCGCCGGACTGCGTCAGATCGACGATGGCCTCTCCGGTCCACACCACCGATCCCGCTGCCACCAGGACGGGAACCGCGAGCAGGAACGCGCCGCGCGGGCTGGGCAGTGGTTTGAGCAGGGCGGCGATCCGGCGCGGGACGGGCCCGGGACCTCGAAGGCCCAGGAACGGCACCGCCCCGGACGGCATCTCGCCGTCGGGGGACAGCAGGGCCGCCTCACCGATCGCCCGGGCCGTCGCCCTGCGGTCACCGGTCTGCTCGGCGGCCCGCTCGTCGGCCCAGCGCTCGATCATGTATCCCGCCAGGTGACGAACCTGCCACAGAAAGGGGTGCGCCGCCACGGCCAACCGGCTGGCCAGCAGCCATCGGTGATGATGGCCGCTCAGATGGGCGTGCTCGTGCGCCATGACCACCGCGTGACTCTCCTCGCCGAGAGCGTCCAGCATGCCCTGGGTCACCACGATCCGGCCCGGCCGCCCGGGGAGGGTGAAGGCAGCCGGTCGTTTCTCGGCCACCACCACGACGTCGCCGCCGGGAAGGGCGGCGGCCTGCTCACGAGCGGCGCACAGCGACCGCCGCTCCCGCCGGGCGCCGCCGGCGAAGCTCGCGACGGCGATCACCAGGAAGGCCAGGGCGATCCAGTACGGCCATTCCAGCAGATCACCTCGGATGAGGACCAGGAGGGCATGGATCGAGACAGCCGCCACGCTCACCGCACTCGCGGCCGCGACCACGACGGCTGAGGATACGAAGGCCACCGCCGCCGGTGCCGGATGTTGCCGGTCGACCAGCACCGCCATTGAGACGACCAGTGCCACGGGAGCCACGAGCGTTGACAGCAGGAAATGGTCGATCATCAGGTTTCGCTCTCGTCTTGCCCCAGCAGCAGTCGCCGGACCAGTTCCTCATCGCCGGCCGATAGCCCGGAGATGAAATGCGTCAGGGCGGGTGCGTGGTCGGCCTCGGCGTCGAGCAATCGTCTCATCCGCCAGGCGACCAGCCCCGAGGGGTCGGCGGGCGCGGCATAGCGGTAGGCCCGCCCGGACCGCTCACGCGTCACGACGCCCTTGTCGTGCAGCCTGGTCAGGGTGGTCACCACGGCACTGTAGGAGAGCTCGCCACCCCCTTTGCCGCTGAGCAGGTCACGTACCTCCCCCGGTGACAGGGCGCCGGACGCCTCATGAAGCACGGTGAGGATCTCCGCTTCCAGGACCCCCGGGGATCGGCGAGAGCTCATCGGACGACCATAGCGGCCCCCGCCACCGGCCCGGAAGCGGTCATTTCCAGACCGTCGCCGGCCTCCACGACGCCGGTACGGCCGGAGCGCGCCGCGACCGGTGGGATGACGACCGGACTGCCGTCATCGACCGGGCGGGTGGTGAGGCGAAAAACACGATGCCTCGCGTGCGTACCGTCACGTTACGAACCACCCCGTCAGCGCTCGATGAGAGCCGGTTCACCTTTCCCCCAGGACGGGGTGAGCAGCCGTCGCCGATCCAGCAGCGTCATCGCCAGCGCGCAGCCCCACCCGATCACGACCAGGATGGCCCAGGGCAGCCAGGCCAGGCCCCACCGTCCGGCGGCGTCCCACAGCGTGCCGGTCAGCACGCTGCCGGCCGTGACCCCGATGCCCGACAGGGTGGCGTACAGCCCGTAGTGGGTGGCGACCAGCCGTCCGCCGGACATCGCGACGATCACCTCCATCTCGAACGGGCAGATCAGCATGGTGCCGAGCGCGAGGAGCGCGGCCGCGACCAGCATCGGGGCCATGGCCGACTGCCCGGCGAGGCCCTCGTCGGCCACCGCCACGTGCGGGACGGGACCGGGCCAGGCCACGAGCGGGACGAAGGCCAGCCCCATCACGGCGAGCCCGGCGCTCATGGCGCGAGGCGCGGTCATCGTGCGGGCCGCCCACGTGGTGACGCGCCCCTGCAGGGTGATGACGAGGAGCGCCGACAGCGCGAACATCTCCCCGACGCCCAGATCGCGCTGCGCGCCCAGCGCCCGGCCCATGGCCAGGGGCAGCGTCAGGTAGACCTGGAAGGACAGCAGGTACGCCCCCGACATCGCCAGCGAGAAGTACCAGAAGGACCGGTTGCCCAGCACGATCCGCCATCCCCGGCGTTCCCGGCGAAGCTCGGGTGAGACGGCCGGAAGCCCGACCCCCTGCAGGACGGTCAGCAGCACGAACACCCCGGCCGCGACCAGCGCCACGACGCGGAAGTCCAGCCCCGACATGGCCAGCCCGGCCAGCGGGCCGAGCAGCAGCCCCGCCTGCCCTGCCATGTTGAACCAGCCGAACACCCGCACCCGCCGGTCCGCGGCGGTGACGGCCAGCAACGAGCGCACCCCCGGATCGAACAGGGCCCCGGCGAACCCGGTCGCCACCGACGCCACCACCAGCGCGCAGACGCCGTCGGCGAAGCCGAGCAGCGCGAAGCCGGCCGCACGAAGAGCGCATCCGGCCACCACCGTGACACGGCCCCCCAGCCGATCCGCCAGGTAGCCGCCGACCAGCGCCATTCCGCGCTGGCTCGCGTTGCGCACCCCCATCACCAGGCCGACCACCCAGGCTGCCAAATCGAGCTGGTGGGTCAGGTGGAAAGCCAGGTACGGCATCAGCATGTTGAAACCGAGCTTGATCGTGAACTGGTTGAGCAGCAGCAGCCGCACAAGATTTTCGTTACTCATAGTGACAAAGACGATACGAAAGGTAAGGTTAGCGCGACGTTTACCTTCGGCTTGGGAGCCTGGCCCGATGCCCTCGACCCCGCCGCGACCGGCTTCGTTGCGCCGACGCGTGCTCGTCGCGATCACCGTCGTGGCGGCGTTCACGGTCACCTTGTTCGCGGTGCCACTCGCCATCGCGGTCAGCCATCTCTACCGCAGCGAGACCATGAACGCGCTCAGCCGTGACGCCACCTGGATCGCCGCCGCCATCCCCGACGACGACGTCGAGAACGGCGCCCGGGCGATCACCCTGCCGACCGGCGTGCCCGCCGGTCTCACGGTCGGCGTCTACTCCACCTCCGGCCACCTCCTGCACGGCGGCGGCCCCGTCGTCTCCGGCCTGGTGGCCGCCGCCGTCGAGGGGCACCCCCACGAGGGCGTCGAGGCCGGATTCCTCGTCGCCTCCGCGCCGATCCCCACCGACGAGACCCAGCTCGGGGTCGTGCGGGTCGCCACGCCGTACGACGGGGTCGAGGACCGGATCCATCTCGCATGGCTGCTGATGGCCGCTCTCGCCACCCTCGCCGTCGCGCTCGCCGCCGCCTTCGCACTGCGCCAGTCGGCTCGCCTGGCGGCTCCGCTGGAGCACCTGACCAGGGCCGCCCAGGCACTGGGTGAGGGTGACTTCTCCATCAGGCCGCTCCGCTCGGCCATCATCGAGGCCGACGCCGCCGGGCAGGCGCTGGCGGCCACCGCGCACCGCCTCGGCGAAGTCCTCGACCGCGAGCGCTCCTTCAGCGCCGACGTCTCCCACCAGTTGCGCACCCAGCTCACCGGCCTGCTCCTCGGCCTGGAATCGGCCCTCACCCGGCCCGGCGCCGACCTGACCCGGGCCATCGCCGTCGCCGTCCAGCGCGGCCGGCGCCTCCACACCATCATCGACGACCTGGTACGGCTGGCCCGCGACACGCGCACCGCCTCCGAACCCCTCGACGTGGCCGCCCTGCTGGAGGAGGTCCGTTCCGACTGGCACGGCAGGCTCGCCGCACAGGGCCGCCGGCTGACCATCGACCTGCCGGGTGAGTTGCCCCCGGTGGTCGCCTCACTCCCCGCCGTACGGCAGATCCTGCGGGTGCTCGTCGACAACGCGCTCGTCCACGGGGCGGGGAAGGTCTGCGTCGGCGTCATCGAAATCGGAGACGCGCTCGCCATCGAGGTCTCCGACCAGGGACCCGGCGTCCCGGAGGAAAGCGACCCGTTCGTGCGCCGCGCCTCCGCGGGTGACGGACACGGCCTCGGCCTGGCGCTCGCCCGCTCCCTGGCCGAGGCCGAGGCGGGACGGCTGGTCCTGAGCCGTGGTTCGCCGCCGATCTTCAGCCTGCTGCTGTCGCCTTCGAGGAGCACCTGACGAACCCGGCGACGCCCGGCCCGGAGCCACGAACCGCACGGTGGCGTGAGCTCAGGCCACCGGAAGGCGCAGTTCGACCAGACCGCCCCGGGACACCTTGGGGGTCAGGGTGCCGCCGGCCGCCTCCGCAAGCCTGCGGGCCAGCGCGAGGCCCAGCCCGGCGCCCTCGCCGGACGCGGCCGCCCGTCCTTGTGTTCCCGGGCCGAGGACGGCCTCAAGCTCGCCGACGCCGAATCCGGGGCCGTCGTCACTGATGGCGAACACCGCGTCGTTCCCGGATCGCGAGACGCGGAGCAGCACCGCCGAACGGCCGTACCGCAGCGCGTTGTCCAGTAACGGCTGGAGCATGCGCAGGACCACCTCCCGATCACAGCCGACGACCAGTCCGGCCGCGCACTCCAGATCGAGCTGGATCTCACGTCCCCGCGCACGGCAGGCCCGCAGCACGTCCGCCGCCACGTCAACGGCCGCGGCCGTGCCCGCGGAGGGATCTATGCTCTGCTGCGCCAGGCCGATCAGGGTGTCGAGGGCCGCGGCCATCCGGTCGGTCCCGTCGAGAACACGCCGCAGCACGGCCTGGAGCTCGGCGGCCGAGCGATCCCGGCGGAGAGCCACCTCCGTTTCCAGCCGTAGCCGGGTGAGCGGGGTGCGCAGTTCGTGGGCGATCTCGGCGGTGACGCGCTGTTCGTGACGGAGCGCCGCGGAGAGCCGGCCGAGCAGGCCGTCCAAGGTCGAGGCGAGGCCCGTCAGCTCGTCACGGGGCGAGCCGAGGCCGAATCTGCGATCGAGGTCCCGTTCGGACCACTTGGCCGCCTGGGCGGTCATCTGCGCGACAGGCCGCAGGGCCTGTGTCACCGAGCGCCGGACGAGCAGGGCGCTGAGCCCGAGGACCAGCATGTCGAAGACCAGCGCGCCGATCAGCGCGGTCCGCTCGGCATCCTGGTACGGGATCATGGAAAGGGCGACCACCACGACCGCGTCCGGCGCCGGAGGGTCGTGCAGCGGTACCGCCAGCATCCGTACGTCGCCGACATCGTGGAAGGTGGGGCGGGAGGCCGCGCTGAGCTTTTGAGCGGAGGAGTCCAGGGGGCCGGGTACAGGCGGTGTGCTGACCGGAACACCGCCGGCGTCGAACACCCACACCCCACTGTCGAGAACCTCGTCGAATGGTGTCTCGTTGACCCTCAACCGACCCTGGAGGGTCGTCACCGTGGCCGCCGCCGCTCCGGCCCGCGCCCGGAGGACACCGTCGGCGCCCTTTTCCAGTTGCCGGGAGAGCACCAGGTAGAAGCCCATGGTCAAAACCACGAGGGCGGCGGCGAGTGCTGCGGTCGCGGTGACGACGAGCCTGCGCCGGATCACCCGACCGAGTATCCGATGCCGCGGACCGTCGTGATCGCCGACGACTGGTCGATGCCATCGAGCTTGCGGCGAAGCCGTACGACATAGGCGTCCAAGGTGTTGTCATGGACGATCGCCCCCGGCGGCCAGGCCGCGGCGATCAGTGAATGACGGCGGACGACCTCCCCGCGGTGCGCCAGCAAGGCCGCCAGCAGCCGGAACTCCGTCGGAGTGAGGCCGACACCCCTGCCCGCATTGCGCGCCTCGTGTGCCGCGAGGTCCAGATACAGGCCAGAGGGCGGGTCCGCGGCCTTGCCTCCGCGCCGTACCAGGGCCCGCAGCCGCAGCACCAGTTCCTCGAAGTGGAACGGCTTGGGCAGGTAGTCGTCGGCGCCCGAGTGGAAGCCCGACAACCGGTCGGTGATGCCTCCGCGCGCCGTGAGCAGCAGGACCGGCGCGTGCACGCCGCGCGCGCGCAGGGCCAGGCAGAGATCACGGCCGTCGACGTCGGGAAGGCCGATGTCGATGACGAACACATCGGGCGGGAGGTCCTTGAGGCCGCGCAGCAGAGCGGTCCCACCGGCCACCGACAGGGAGACCTCGAACCCCTCCTCCCGCAGGCCGCGGCTCAGACCGGCACGCAGGGCCAGGTCGTCCTCGACGATGGCGACGCTTGGAGTCAAAAGATCGTCCCCCGCTTCCCGTGGCTGGTGGGTCTCCTCCGTTCATCAGAGTATGCGGCGCGGGAAACAGCAGGCACGGCCACCATCCGGCCTGCTCTCGTGACGGTGAGGAGCCTGGAAACGCAGTCAGGTTGCGTTCAGGTGAACCGTGTCAGCCTGGCGCGATGACAACCCACGCAGGATGGCTCAAGGCCACGCCACGAGGCCGTCAGATGTTGAACAAGGTTCCGGAAGTGACGATCTACTTCTGGATCATCAAAGTCCTGTGCACCACGGTGGGCGAGACAGCGGCGGACTTCCTGAACGCGAACCTGAACCTGGGCCTGACCAACACCACCTACGTCATGGGCGGCCTGCTGATCATCGCGCTGGGCTTCCAGTTCGGGGCGAGGAGGTACATACCGGGGATCTACTGGCTCGCGGTGATCCTGATCAGCGTCGTCGGCACGCTGATCACCGACAATCTCGTCGACAATCTCGGAGTCTCCCTGGAGACGACCACCGTTGTCTTCGGCATCGCTCTGGTTGTGACCTTCGTGGCGTGGTACGCCAGCGAAAGGACCCTGTCCATCCACACCATCTCCACGATCCGGCGCGAGGCCTTCTACTGGTCGGCCATCCTGTTCACCTTCGCCCTGGGCACCGCGGCGGGCGACCTGGCGGCAGAAGGACTGAGCCTGGGGTACGGGGTGTCGGCGCTCGCGTTCGGCGCGCTGATCGCGATCGTCGCCCTCGCCCACTTCGGCGCCAAGCTGAACGCGGTCCTCACCTTCTGGATCGCCTACGTCCTGACCCGGCCCCTGGGAGCCTCGATCGGCGACTACCTGTCCCAGTCCCGCGTCGACGGCGGTCTCGGCCTGGGGGCCATCGTGACCAGCGCGCTCTTCCTCGTCACGATCTTGAGCTTTGTGGTCTACCTGACCGTCACCGGAAAAGACGAAGCCACTCCCATGACCGCCGCGGAGGGCGGCAGGGCTTGAACGCGCCCCATGCGGCCCCCGGCAGCGGCATCACCGGCCGGGCCGTCAGGCTCGTCGCGTGGGCGGCGGTGCTGCCGATCACTGTGGTGGCCGGTGAACTGGGCGAACCTGCCGTGCCCTCCTCGCACATGCTGATACCACTGCTCCTCGGGCTGGCGATCGCGCTGACCGGCCGGATGCGTGATCACGCTCCTGCCGTGCTCAACCGAACCTCACAGGTACTGCTCGGCGTGCTGATGGGGACCTACCTGGACCTGTCGGCACTGGGCCACGTGGCCGGATCGATCGCGCCCCTGGCCGCGGTGACCCTGGTGACGCTCCTTCTCTGCCAGGCGGCCGCGTTCGCCATGGCCCGTTTCAGCGGAGTGGATCGAGCCACGGCCACCCTCGGCATGATCGCTGGAGGATCGGCCGCCGCGGTCGCCTCCGCCGAGGATCTCGATGCCGACGGCCGCCTGGTGGCGTTCATGCAGTATCTGCGGCTGGGCTTCATCGTGGCGAGCACACCGGTCCTGCTGAGCTGGATCTCCCCCCGGCCACAGGAGGGGACCGGCACCGGCGCGCGTGGCGGTGCCGGCGGCCCCTGGCACCTGGTCAGCGGCCACGACCAGGCATGGGGCCTGATCGTGCTCGCGGCCGTCGCACTGCTCGGCGTGCTGCTGGGCTCCCGCCTGAGACTGCCCAGCCCGGCCATGATGGGCCCCATGCTGGTGTCCGCCGTTCTCACCGCGACCGGCCTCGCGGGCGGATTCGCCCCCAGCGGAATGCTGCGGACCCTGCTGTTCACCATGATCGGGCTCGATGTCGGCCTGCGGTTCTCCCGGCGAGCCGTGCGGCGCCTGCGCCGGATCCTGCCCGCCGCGTTGGCCTGCACGCTGGCCGTCAGCGCCGCGTGCGCGGCCATGGCCTGGACGCTCTCCGCCGTCACCCACATCCCGTTCGGCGACACCTATCTCGCCACGACGCCCGGCGGGATCAACGCGGTCCTGGCGACGGCCTCCTCCGCGCACGCGAACCTGCCACTGATCTCCAGCGTGCAGAGCCTCCGGCTCTTCGCGATGGCGTTCCTGGCACCGCTGCTGATCCGCCTGACCGTCCACAGGTCCCGGACCGGGAGCGCCCGGTGATACGGCGCCCCCTTGGCAGGCGGCGACCGCGTCGACGTCACCCGGCCCGTGAGGCGAACTCGGTCATCGCGTCGAGCAGCCACCGGGCGACGTAGTCGGCGAAGGAGGCGCGGGGCAGGATCAGGTACGTCGAGGGACCGGACTGCCAGAGCAGCACGGGCACCGGTCCGAGCGTGGTCGTCACCGCGTCGCCGGGGCCGAACGACCGGGGATGCAGGTCGGCGGGGCAGCCCTTCTCCAGCACCTGACGCGCCGCGGCCCCGCTGAGCTCAAGAATCGTCCGGTTCGCCGACACGTCGACCACCGTGCCGGAATCACCCGCCAGGGCCTCGACGAGGTCCGCCACCAGCGGGCCGGGGTCGGCCGACGAGACCACGAGCCATTCGTCCGGGCCCAGCCACAGGGCGGTGTGCGCTCCCGCCCGAGCGGTGTCCGCGACCCGCTCCGGCAGGCCGGCCCCCAGGGCCGCCCCGATCCGGTCGAAGGCCGCGGATCCGGGTGCCACCCGGACGGAGACCATGGTCAGGAACGGCAGCTCCCGCAGTGCCCCGCCCCGGGCACCGCGCATCCGGTCCTCCAGGTGCGCCAGCGGGCTGCGCCGCAGTTCGACGGGACCCGTCTCAGCCATCACGCCTGTTCCCTTCGGGGTCGTACAGCACGGGTTCGGCGACCTGGACCTCGACCAGGGAGTCGCCCACGTGGGCGATGAGGATCTCCCCGATCCGGTCCCGGCCGCCGGCGACGAGCGCGAGGGCGAAGGGCCGGCCGAGCGCCTCGCTGTGGTAGCTGGAGGTGACGTGCCCGAGCATCGGGACGGGTCCCTGCTCCGGGGTGACCGGCGTGTCCGGCGCGATGATCTGCGTGCCCTCGGGCAACCGGGTCACCCGGTCGATTGGCAGCAGGCCGATCAGGTGCCTGCGGTCGGCCCGCGCGGTGTCCGCCCTGGTGTAGGAGCGGTTACCGATGAAGTCCTTGCGTTTCGAGACCACCCAGTCCATGCCGGCGTCCTGCGGCGTGACGGTCCCGTCGGTGTCCTGCCCGACGATGGGGTACCCCTTCTCCGCGCGGAGCACGTGCATCGTCTCGGTGCCGTAGGGCGTGATGTCGAGGTCCGCCCCGGCGGCGTACACCTCCTCCCAGACGGCGAGGCCGTACCAGCCCGACACGTTGATCTCGTAGGCGAGCTCGCCGGAGAAGGAGATCCGGCAGATCCTGGCGGGTACGCCGGAGGCCAGCGTGGTCTCGCGGAAGGTCATGAACGGGAACGCCTCGGCCGAGACGTCCAGGTCCGGGGCCACCCGCGCGACCACCTCCCGCGACTTCGGGCCCACCACCGCGATCGTCGCCCACTGCTCGGTCACCGAGGTGCAGTACACGTCCAGCTCGGGCCACTCGGTCTGCAGCCACTCCTCAAGCCAGTCGAGGACACCGGCCGCACCACCGGTGGTGGTGGTGAGGAGGAAGCGGTTCCGGTCGAGGCGCAGGTTCACGCCGTCGTCCAGGATCATGCCGTCGGGCTTGCACATGACCCCGTACCTGGCGGAGCCGACCGGCAGTCTCCGGTGGGCGTTGGTGTAGACGCGGTCCAGGAACTCGCCCGCGTCGGCGCCGCAGACCTCGATCTTGCCCAGCGTGGAGGCGTCCATCATGGCGACGCCCCGCCGGGCGGCCCGGCTCTCGCGGGCGACCGCCGCGTCGATGTCCTCGCCGTCCCTCGGGAAGTACCGGGGACGCAGCCACTGCCCGACGATCTCGAACCTGGCGCCGTGCGCGACGTGCCAGGGGTGGATCGGGGTGGTCCGTTCGGGGTCGAAGAGGTCGCCTCGCTCGCGCCCGGCGAGGGCCGCGAAGGAGACCGGGGTGTACGGCGCCCGGTAGGACGTCGTACCGATCTCCCCGGGGGTGCCGCCGAGAGCGGCGGCGATCACGCCGATCGCGTTGACGGCGGAGGTCCTGCCCTGGTCGTGCGCGGTGCCGATCGTGGTGTAGCGCTTCACGTGCTCGATGCCGCGCAGGCCCGCACCGGTCGCCCGCCAGATGTCGGCGACGGTCTGGTCGCGCTGCAGGTCGACGAAGTGCTCGTGCCAGTCGGCCGGCTCACCGGTCCGCCCCGGCACCAGCCAGAGTTGCCGGACCGGCCCGTACTCGCCGGTGGCCGCCCGTCCCACCGGAGCCTCGGCCTCGATCGGGAACCCGGCGGCCACGGCGGCCTCGACCCCGGCCTCGGTGCCTTCCGAGAGGCAGCCACCGAGGTCGAAGGTGCCCCGGGCCGAACCGGCCACCCGCTGGTCGCGGACGGTCCCTTCGGGGACGAAGGCCGCGAGCACGTCGTCCCAGCGCAGCCCGCCCTGCCGCTGGCTGTGCAGGTGTACGACGGGGCTCCAGCCGCCGGAGACGGCGAGCAGGTCACACGCGATGGTCTCGACGTCGCCGCTGAGCAGTCCGTCGTCGTCCAGAGCGCTGACCAGGACGCCGCCGACCCGCGGGGCACCGGTCGTCTCGACGACCGCGCTGCCCGGCACGACGCGCACTCCGGTCCCGGCGATCTCGGCCGCGCGCGGCGACAGGGCGGGACGGGCGTCGATCACGGCCGCCACCTCGACGCCGGCCGCGACCAGGTCGGTCACCGTGTCGTACGCGCTGTCGTTGGTGGTGCTCACCACGGCGCGGGAGCAGGGCGTCACGGCGTACCGGTTGAGGTAGCCGCGCACGGCCGAGGCCAGGAACACCCCGGGACGGTCGTTGCCCGCGAAGACCAGCGGGCGCTCGTGCGCGCCGGTGGCGATCACGACCCGCGCCGCCCGGATGTGCCAGATCCGCTGGCGGGACAAGCCCTCGGGGGCCGGGTGCCCGAGATGGTCGGTGCGGTGCTGGACGGCGACGACGTAGTTGTCGTCGTAGCCGCCGAAGGCGGTGGTGCGGCTGAGCACCCTCGCCTCGGGGGCGGATTCGAGTTCGGCCACGACCTCGCGCACCCAGTCCAGCGCGGGCGAGCCGTTCACCGTCTCCTCCCGGCAGGAGAGCAGCGATCCCCCCGGCTCGGACTGCTCGTCGAGGAGGATCACCCGGGCGCCCGACCTGGCGGCGGCGGAGGCCGCGGCGAGCCCCGCCGGGCCGGCACCGATGACCAGGACGTCGGTGTGCGTGAACATCTTGTCGTAGACGGCCTCGTCGGGGGTGGGGTCGAGCCGGCCCAGGCCGGACAGCGTCCGCACGGCCAGCCCGTCGACGAGGGAGACCGTGGTGGCCGGGAGCATCGACTCCGAGCACCGCCCGAGGACCTCAAGCAGCGCGTTCGGCTCCTCGACACCGGCCGCCACGATGCCGCGCGGTCGCCCCCGGTAGATCGAGGGGGCGACGTCGAGCCTGCCCGCGGCCAGCATCGCCGAGGCGACGGTGTCACCCGGGTGGCCGGTCAGCTCCTGGCCGTCGACGGTGAGGCGGAGCACCGTGTCACGGTCGATCCGGCCGCCGGACGGGAGCCGGTGGGGCTGGGCGCTCATCGCGATCCTTCCGGGCGGGGGTCGGTGGGCCGGTAGACGGCGAGCACCTGGTAGCTGGTGGTGTCCCGCACGACGTTGAACCAGCGGCGGCAGCCGGTGCTGTGCACCCAGCGTTCGGCGAAGGGGCCCTCGGGGTTGTCGCGGAAGAAGAGGTACTCGGCCCATTCCTGGTCGGTCAGGTCGGCCGGGGCCTGCGGGTAGCGGACGTGGGCCTGCCCGCCGTAGTGGTACTCGGTCTCGTCCCGTGGACCGCACCAGGGACAGTTCAGCAACAGCATGCGGTGGCTCCTTGGCGAGATCGCGGGGGTCAGTGGGCCACGGCCGCGGCGCCGTGCTCGTCGATGAGGGCGCCGGTGGTGAACCGCTCCAGGGAGAACGGCGCGTTCAGCGGGTGCGGCTCCCCGGTCGCCATGGTGTGGGCCATGGTCCATCCGGCCGACGGGGTGGCCTTGAAACCGCCGGTCCCCCAGCCGCAGTTGACGTAGAGGTTCTCCACGGGCGTCCTGCCGATGATGGGCGAGGCGTCGGGGGAGACGTCGACGATGCCGCCCCAGGTACGGAGCACGTGCGCGCGGGCGAAGATCGGGAACAGTTCGATCGCCGCCGCCATCTGCTTCTCGATGACATGGAAGGAGCCGCGCCGGCCGTAGCCGTTGTAGGAGTCCACTCCGGCGCCCATGACCAGCTCGCCCTTGTGCGCCTGCGAGACGTAGACGTGCACGTGGTTCGACATGACCACGGTGGGGTGGACCGGCGCGTACAGCTCGGAGACCAGTGCCTGCAGCGGTTGCGACCGGACCGGCAGCCGGAAGCCGGCCTGCTCCGCCAGGACGCCGCTGTGACCGGCGGCGACCAGGCCGACCACCCCGGCGTTGACGGTGCCCCGCGTGGTGCGCACGCCGACGACCCGGTCGCCGTCCTTGACGAAGCCGGTGACCGCGCAGTTCTGGATGAGGTCCACGCCCAGCGCGTCCGCGGCGCGGGCGAAGGCCCAGGCCACGTGGTCGTGCTTGGCGATGCCGGCCCGGGGCTGGAACGTCGCGCCCAGCACCGGGTAGCGGACGTCCGGGGAGATGTTGATGATCGGGCACACCTCGGCCACCTCCTCGGCCTCCAGCCACTCCGCGTCGACGCCGTTGAGCCGGTTGGCGCTGACCCGGCGGCGGGCCTCGCGGACGTCCTGGAGGGTGTGGGCGAGGTTGAGCACGCCCCGCTGGCTGAACAGGAAGTCGTAGTCCAGCTCCTCGGGCAGCCGCTCCCACTGCTTCAGCGCGAACTCGTAGATCCCGGCGCTCTCGTCCCACAGGTAGTTGGAGCGGATGATCGTGGTGTTGCGGGCCATGTTGCCGCCGGCCAGCCAGCCCTTCTCCAGCACCGCCACGTTGCCGATGCCGTGGTTTCTGGCCAGGTAGTAGGCGGTGGCCAGCCCGTGCCCGCCGCCGCCCACGACGATCGCGTCGTACGACGGCTTCGGCTCCGGGTTGCGCCAGAGCAGGGCGGGGTGCTCGGGGAGCGGGTTCGTGGTCACGCCGAGGCTCCGTTCGGGTCGAGGCCACCTAGAAAACTATTGATATATCAGTTAGTGAGGTAACCTACGTCAGGTGCGAGCGACGGTCAACGTAGGGGGCGGGGACGACGAGTCACCGCTCTCGCTCGCCGAGCAGGCATACCGCACCATCCGCGACAGGCTCGTCATGCTCGACATCCGCCCCGGCATGCCGATCAAGGAGGATCACCTCGCCGCCTCACTCGACATGGGCAGGACACCCGTCCGCGAGGCGTTGAAGCGGCTGGAGGGTGAGCGGCTCGTGGTCGCCTACCCGCGCCGCGGCACCTTCGCCACCGACGTCAACATCACCGACCTCGCCCACATCTCCGAGGTCCGGCAGCAGCTGGAGCCGGTGGCCGCGGCCAAGGCGGCCCTGCGCGCCACGCCGGCGGACCGGATCGCACTCGGCGAGCTCGGCGCGGAACTGGCCCCCGAGCGCATCTCCACCCTGCCGCCGGAGAAGCTGATGCGTCTCGACCTGCGCGTGCACCGCGCCCTGTACGCCGCCACCGGAAACCCCTACCTTGAGGACACCCTGGTCCGCTACGACAACCTGGCCACCCGGATCTGGTGCCTGTTCGTCGACCGGCTTCCCGGCATGGCGGGCCATGTCGGAGAGCACGGCCCGCTGCTGCGCGCCGTCGTCGACGGCGAGGAGGAGCAGGCCGCCCGGCTCGCCGCCGAACACGTCGCGGGCTTCGAACGCGAGGTCCGCGCCCTGCTCTGACCTCCCGGCCCGATCACTTGACGATCTCCAGGACCGCCATCATGCCCGCGTCCTCGTGGTTGAGGATGTGGCAGTGCAGGACGGTCCTGCCGGTGTAGTCGGTGAAGTGGATCCGGATGACGACCTGCCCCCTGGGGGGAATGTTCACGGTGTCCTGCCAGCCGTGGGCGTGGTGAGGCCGCCCGTTGGTGCTCATCAGCTGGAAGTCGTTGGTGTGGACGTGGAAGGAGTGTTCCTCGTCGCTGTCGTTGCGGACCGTCCACTCCTCGACCGTGTTCAGCTTCGACCGGATGTCCACCCGGTTCATGTCGAACTGCCTGCCGTTGATGTAGAACTCGGTTCCCGCCTTGTTCTCGGAGAACACGACGGTGCGCCGCGCGGCGAGGGCGGCGTGGCTCAGGTCCTCCGTCGGCGCGAAGGTCGCGGGCAGCTCCACCGGGTGCGTCGGCGTGCCCTCGGAGACCAGGGTGGCCAGGGTCGCCTGCGGGAACCTGTTCCCGGCCGATCCGGTGCTGTACGGGAGCGTCTGCAGCCGGGTACGGCCGGGCGGACCACCTCGTACGAGCACGTCGAACCGGGAACCGGCCGCGAGGAGGAGCGAGTCCGCCGACCAGATCCGGTCGACGGGGTTGGCGTCATGGGCGATCACCTGGAACCGCTGCCCGTCCAGGTGGACCTTGTAGTAGATGTTGGCGCTGATGTTGGCCAGCCGCCACAGCTGGGTCTCACCCGGCCGGATGTGGATGGTCGGGTTCAGCTGGCCGTTGACCGTACGGTTGGTGGGCGCGCCGATGTGCAGATCCTGGGTCCTGATCGCGTCGCCCTGGATCTGGAAGTCCTTGAGCGCGATGACGTGCTCGGTGATGTCGCGCAGGCCGGGCGGGAGATACCGTTTCAGCCCGTCGACGACGATGACGCCCGACAGCCCTCCGGCGACCTGCACTCCGGATATCGGATGCGCGTGCGAGTGGTACCAGTAGGTGCCTGGCGCGAGGTTGTCCGGGAATCGGTAGGAGTAGTGGAACGTCTGCCCGGGATCGATGTGGATGAAGACGTTGTCGGAGTTGCCGCTCGGCGACACGTGCAGCCCGTGCACATGGAGGTTGGTGTACTTGCCCAGCCGGTTCTCCATCGCCAGCTCCAGCCTGTCCCCCGGCCGGATCCGCAGCGTGGGCGGCATGTAGTCGCCGTTGTACGTCAGGGACCACAGCCGGCGCCCGGCCACCTCCACCTGCCGTCTCTCCACGACGAGCCGCGCGCGCAGGACCCCCCGGTGGCTCACCAGTTGCGACGGATCCCGCAGTGGGGCACCCTCCCGAACCGGCGGCGACGGCGACGGGCTACCGGCGAAGCCGCTCACCACCGTGGCGACGACAAGGATCGCGACCACGACGAGACGGGACAGACCACATCGAGACCGCATCCCACCCCCCGATGTGAAGCGCTCTGAGGTTACCGAGCCGTCTGTCGTTATCGGCCGGTACGGGACGGGCCAAACTGCCGCCTGGGACACGGGGGCCTTTGCGTGCCAAATATTTGACCGGCCGACACCTGCCTTCCTTGACTCCCGCCACCGTTGGGCACCCGTACGGACGACCCCTGCCGGAGCGGCCAGGGTCCGGGTACGGCGGGGTCGCCCCCGCCGTACCCGCCACCGCCCTGACCTTCCCCTTCGACCTCCGCGCTCATCCTCCCTGTGCTCGGCGCCGGGACGTCTGTCGTTGACGCCTCTCCCCCGCCATGAGCCGGACGATGTACGACCTGGCGCCGGAGAGCCGGACCTGCTGGACGTGGACGGGGACCAGCCGATGCCGGATGGCGGTGCCGAGGTCGTCGGTGTCGGGGATCAGCACCACCGCCATTCCGTCGGGGGCGAGGACCCGTCGCAGCTCCGTCCACCACCGGGAGGGAGCCCCGTCGAGCAGGCCGTGCGCGGCGACCTGCGTACCCCAGGGTGGGTTGCACACGACGCGGTCGATGCTGCCGTCGGCCAACGGCAGGTCGCCGGCGTCGGCCGGGCGGACGGTGATGGCCCGGGAGTCCGCCGCGTTCGTGCGCGCCGCCCGCAGCGCGTCCGGGTCCAGGTCGAAGCCACAGAAGCGGGCGTCCGGCCGCAGGTGTCCGGCCTCGATGAGCAGGGTTCCGGCACCGCAGCAGGGGTCGAGCACCCGGTGATCGGACCGGATGTCGGCCATCCGGGCCATCGCCGCGGCCAGCGGAGGATGCAGGGTGCCCGGGATCGTGCACCGCTTGTAGGTACGGCGGTGCAGCGGCCGGTCGGTGATCCTCAGCATGAGCGTCGCCCGGGTACCGTCCAGGATCAGCCGCCACGCGCTGTGGGCCGGCGGCGGCGCGACGCCCCCGCGCCGCGAGTGGTAGCCGGCTCCCAGCCTCCGCGCCAGGGCCCGGCCGACGGCGTCCTCGGCGTCGTACCGGCTGAAGTTCCGCCTTCCCAGGAAGGACGCCGACACCTCGACACCGGCGAGCTCGCCGGAGCCCCCGCAGCCCAGCCGGTGCCGGAGCAGCGTGTCCACATCGGTGACGGCCGCGAGCTCGGCGAGCGCGTCGACACCCGTTCTGGCCGCTCCGATGTCCGGCAGTTGGGCGGCGAGCAGGAACACGTCGTCCGCGGTGCGCAGCCGGACCACCCCGGGCTCCGGTCGAGGCGCGCGGAAGTGCACCTCACGGTGGCCCAGATGGGTGATCGGACCGAGTCCGAGCTGGAGGATCTCGGAGGCCACGATGGGCTCCAGTCCTCGGACGCACCGCGCCACCAGGCGCGCCGCCGTCACGAGACGGCGAGGGCGCTGGGACGCGGGGCGGTGAGAAAACGCGCGCGAGTGCGCATGATGATCGTTCTTCTCCCACGTCAAGGTTCGGGACGGCGCCACGCCGCCCCGCCTCGTCGACGACGGGGGTTCCTCGCCTCGCCGACGGTCCCTTAACGCAGGTGGAAGAAGAAGATCATGGAATGGATGGTAACAGTCCCAGTCCGTGATCATCCAGCGCTGTATCGGCTCGGGAGCCCACGCGGATCACGCCTCCACGACACCGGCCCGCGAACCGACCCGGATGGCGGCGGCTCGCGCTGTTCGGCCCGCCCTCATATCGAGCCGCCGGACGGCAGGCCGATGACGAGGGTCAGGCCGCCGGTGGGGTTGGCGGTCGCGGTGAGCGTGCCGTGGTGCGCGGTGACGACCGCGCGAACTATCGCGAGCCCGAGACCGTGCCCACGCCCGCCCTCCTCGGGGCCGTGACGGATGCGGCCCGCACCCCGCACGAAGGGCTCGAAGAGCTGCTCCAGCCGGTCCGGTGTCACCGGGGGGCCGGTGTTGCCGATGGTCATCACGGCCCGATCCCGTTCGGTGGTGACGGTGACCATGGCCCGGCCGGAGGGCTGGTTGTGCCGGATCGCGTTGGTCATCAGGTTGACGGCGAGCTGGCGGAGCAGGGTCGGATCACCGATGACCGGCGCCGCCTCCAGCCGCGAGACCACCGCCACGCCCCGCCGGTCGGCCTCGCCGGAGGTGACGGCGATCGCGTCGCGGGCGAAGTCGGCCAGATCGGCGGTCACGACGGTGCTGACGCCGTGGTCGGCTCGGGCGAGGTCGAGCAGCGCGCCGACGATCCGCTCGCTGCGCGCGTTGACCTCGGTCAGGTCGGCGAGCAGCGCGGGCACGTCGCAGGCCGAGGGCTCGGCCGCGGCGACGTCGAGGAGTGCCTGGCTGGTGGCCAGCGGGGTGAGCAGCTCGTGCGAGGCGTTGGCGGCGAAGCGCCGATGGCCGTCGAAGGCGGACTGCAGGCGGGCGAGCATGCCGTCGAAGGTGTCGGCCAGTTCCTTGAGCTCGTCGGCGGGGCCGTGCAGGGCGACGCGCTCGTGTAGGTTCCCCCCGGCGATTCCCGCCGCGGTGGCGGTGACCCGGCGGATGGGGGCCAGCATGCGCCCGGCCACGATCCAGCCGATGGCCACCGCGCCCAGCGAGCACACCGCCAGCGCCAGCCCGGAGACGCGCAGCAGGTCGTCGAGCACCTGCGGGGCGTCCTGGACACCGGGTCCGGCCGACGTGCCCGGCGTGACGCCTGCCGGTACCGGCGCCACCGGGGCCACCGCCGGGGTGAGCAGCCCGGACATCAGCAGGTAGACGGCGGCCAGCGCGGCGGCGGTGGCCGCGGTGAAGGTGACGCCGTACAGCAGGGTGAGCCGGGTACGGATCGTCATCCGGCGCCGGGCGGTCATCCCGTGACCAGGCCGATCGCCACCGGATCGGGCGCTCATTCCGGAGCCAGCCGGTAACCGACGCCGATCTCGGTGTGGATCAGCGGTGGCTCGCCGAGCTTGCGCCGCAGCGAGTGGACGGTGATCCGGACCGCGTTGGTGAAAGGGTCGGCGTGCTCGTCCCAGGCCTTCTCCAGCAGGTGCTCGGCGCTGACCACACCGCCCCGGGCGGCCAGCAGGATCTCCAGTACGGCGAACTCCTTGCGGGGCAGGCGGATCTGCCGGCCGTCCCGGCTGACCTGCCGGGTGTAGGGATCGAGCCGTACCCCGGCGGCGGCCAGTACCGGCGGGCGGGCCTGTGACGGGCGGCGCCGCAACGCCAGTACCCGTGCGACCAGTTCCGGGAGCCGGAACGGCTTGGTCAGGTAGTCATCGGCGCCGAGGCCGAGCCCGGTGACGGTGTCGTCGAGCGTGCGCGCCGCGGTCAGCATCAGGATCCGGCACGGCGTCCCGGCCTCGACCAGCCTCCGGCACACCTCGTCGCCGTGCACGACGGGTAGGTCACGGTCGAGGATCAGCACGTCGTAGTCGGTGACCGCGAGCCGTTCCAGCGCCGTGGCCCCGTCGGCGGCCACGTCCACCGCCATGGCCTGCCGGCGCAGCCCGGCGGCCAGGGTCCGGGCCAGCAGCGGCTCGTCCTCGGCTATCAAGATCCGCACAAGCCTGTCCCTCCCAGAGC
Organism: Streptosporangium sp. NPDC005286; assembly: GCF_040607515.1. Taxonomy (NCBI): domain Bacteria; kingdom Bacillati; phylum Actinomycetota; class Actinomycetes; order Streptosporangiales; family Streptosporangiaceae; genus Streptosporangium; species Streptosporangium sp. NPDC005286. Next base: position 20,427 of record NZ_JBEXGU010000161.1, read on the forward strand.
GTCCCGCGTGCACACGGCTTCATCCTCGCCGACGAGGTGTTTGTCCCGCGTTTGGTATTCACATCGGCCGGCGTTCGGCCGTGGAGGGCTCCGGATTTTCCCGAACGCCGGCCGAATGCCGGGTGCGGCTGAATGGGTGGTGATCCGAAACAGGAACCCCGACAGAGGGAGCTTTGATGAACATCCCCCGCAAGCTGGCGGCCGTGATCGGTGCCGCGCTGGTCGTGGGCGGGCTGGCCGCCGCCGGTGTGGCGTACGCCGCCAACGACGGTGACGGCTGCGTGGTGGCCGGTCTGCTGACCAAGGCGGCCAGGCCGGCCGGCAGCGCCCCGGCCGACGCCGAGCAGCCGGCGGCCGAGGACGGGCCGCTGTGCGTCCCGGCCATCCCGCCCGCTCCGGTGGCCCCCGCGGCCGAGTAGGCGCGTTCCCGGCCGGGGCGCCGGGAG
>NZ_JBEXGU010000162.1:0-20758 GCF_040607515.1 Streptosporangium sp. NPDC005286
CCGGTCATCGCGACCAGCCGGCCGCCCTCCTGCTCCGACCTGATCAGCGCGAGCTTGTCCTCGGGGGTCGCCTCGGCCAGGAAGTCGTCCACCCCCGCCTCGTTGGCGATGGCCCCGGCCGTCAGCGGGTTGTCACCGGTGATCATGACGGTGCGGATGCCCATCCGGCGCATCTCGTCGAACCGCTCGCGCATACCCTGCTTGACGACGTCCTTGAGATGAATGACCCCCAGCACCCGCGCCCTGCCGTCGACGATCTCACCGACGACCAGCGGGGTGCCACCGGAGCCGGAGACGGCGTCGACGATGCCTCCGACCGCCTCGACGGGATGGCCACCGTGGTCGCGAATCCACTTCATCACGGCGGTGGCGGCGCCCTTCCGGACCTGGCGGCCTTCGAGGTCGACACCGCTCATCCGGGTCTGCGCGGTGAACCCGATCCACTGGGCGCGGGCGAGTTCTCCCGGCAGTCGCTCTCTCAGCCCGTGCTCCTGCTTGGCGTAGACCACGATGGAGCGGCCTTCGGGGGTCTCGTCGGCCAGGCTGGCCAGTTGTGCGGCCTCCGCCAGTTCGTCCGCGGAGACTCCGGAGGCGGTCAGGAACGCCGACGCCTGCCGGTTGCCCAGGGTGATGGTGCCGGTCTTGTCCAGCAGCAGGGTGTTGACGTCCCCGGCGGCCTCGACCGCGCGGCCGCTCATCGCGAGCACGTTGCGCTGGACCAGGCGGTCCATGCCGGCGATGCCGATCGCCGACAGCAGTGCCCCGATGGTGGTCGGGATGAGGCAGACCAGCAGCGCGACCAGCACCACGCCGGTGACGCCGTCCGCGGTCAGGGCGGGCGAGTCCGGGACTCCGGGGTTCTGGGCCTTGGCGTAGATCGCCAGTGGCTGCATGGTCGCGGTGGTGACCAGGAAGATGATCGTCAGGGCGGCCAGCAGGATGTTGAGGGCGATCTCGTTGGGGGTCTTCTGCCGACCGGCGCCCTCGACCAGGGCGATCATCCGGTCGATGAAGCTCTCGCCGGGCCGCTGGGTGATCTGGACGACGATCCGGTCGCTCAGCACCTTGGTGCCGCCGGTCACCGCCGAGCGGTCGCCGCCCGACTCACGGATGACCGGGGCCGACTCGCCGGTGATGGCCGACTCGTCCACCGAGGCGATGCCGTCGACCACGTCGCCGTCACCTGGGATGATCTCTCCGGCCTCCACCACGACGAAGTCTCCCCGCAGCAGTTCGGGAGCCCCGACGACGTCCCACTCGGTGGAGTCGCGGCCACGCAGCCGCCGCGCCGTGGTGTCGCGCTTGGCAGCGCGCAACGTGGCCGCCTGTGCCTTGCCGCGCCCCTCGGCGACGGCCTCGGCCAGGTTGGCGAAGAGCACGGTCAGCCAGAGCCACACCACGGTGGCCCAGGCGAAGAACGAGGGGTTCACCACCGCGAGCGCCGTGGTGAAGGCCGCGCCGATCTCGACGATCAGCATCACCGGGTTGCGCCAGAGCGTGGCCGGATTGAGCTTCCTGATCGCCTCGGGCAGCGATGTGATCAGTTGCCTGGGGTGGAGGAGACCGCCGCCCACCCTGCCGTTCCCTGGGGTGGGGGTATGGCCCGGCATCTGGAACGTCCGGGTGAACATCACTGGAATCCCTCCGCGAGCGGGCCGAGTGCCAGGGCGGGCAGGAAGGTCAGCGCGACGAGGATCACCGTCACACCGACGACCATGCCGACGAACTGCGGCCGGTAGGTGGGCAGGGTGCCCGCTGAGACGGGCACCGGTGCCTGCGCGGCCAGGGAGCCGGCCAGCGCGAGTACGAAGATGATCGGCAGGAACCGGCCGAGGACCATGCACAGGCCGAGGACCACGTCGTACCACGGCGTGTTGGCGGTGAGGCCGGCGAACGCGGAGCCGTTGTTGTTGGCCGCGCTGGTGAAGGCGTACAGCACCTCGGAGAAGCCGTGCGGGCCAGTGTTGAGCATGCTCGCCCGCTGCTCGGCCGAGCCCATCGCCAGCGCCGTGCCGGTCAGCACCAGCACCGGCGTGACCAGGAAGTACATCGCGGCGAACTTGATCTCGCGGGCGCCGATCCGCTTGCCCAGGTATTCGGGGGTACGTCCGACCATGAGCCCGGCCACGAATACCGTGATCACCGCGAGGACGAGCATGCCGTACAGGCCCGCGCCCGCGCCGCCGGGCGCGACCTCGCCCAGCATCATGTTGAACATCGTGAACATGCCGCCGAGCGCGGTGAACGAGTCGTGGGAGGAGTTCACCGCGCCGGTGCTGGTCAAGGTGGTGGCGGCGGCGAAGGCGGCGGAGTCGGGCACGCCGAAGCGCATGTCCTTGCCCTCCAGCGCGGCGCCCACCGCCTGCGGGACCGTGCCGCCGTGGGCGGTCTCCAGCCCGGTGAGCAGCGCGACGCCGATCAGCGCCAGGATCCCCATGATCGCGACGATCGCGTAGCCCTGCCGCCTGTCTCCGACCATGCGGCCGAACGTGCGGGGCAGCGCGAACGGGATCAGGAGGATCGCGAAGATCTCCACCCAGTTGGTCCAGCTCGTGGCGTTCTCGAAGGGGTGGGCCGAGTTCGTGTTGTAGAACCCGCCGCCGTTGTTGCCCAACTCCTTGATGATCTCCTGGCTGGCCACCGGGCCGCCGGTGATCGCCTGGGTGCCGCCGGTCAGGGTGGTCACCTCGTGCGGGGAGGCGAGGTTCTGGACCAGTCCGCCCGCCAGCAGCACGACCGCGCCGACGAAGGCGATCGGCAGCAGGATGCGGAGGGTGCCGCGGACCAGGTCCACCCAGAAGTTGCCCAGCTCCCCGGTCTCCTTGCGGGCGAGACCGCGGACCAGGGCGATCGCCACCGCCATGCCCACCGCGGCGGACGCGAAGTTCTGCACCGCCAGGCCGGACATCTGCACCAGGTGGCCCATGGTCGACTCACCGGAGTAGGCCTGCCAGTTGGTGTTGGTGACGAAGCTGACCGCGGTGTTCCACGCGACGTGGTCGGTCACCGAGGGGAAGCCCAGCGACAGGAACAGCTTGTCCTGCAGCCGCTGCAGTCCGTACAGGAACAGGACGGAGATCGCCGAGAACGCCAGCACGCTGCGGGCGTAGCCACCCCACCCCTGCTCGGCGTCCGGCCTGACGCCGATGAGCCGGTAGATCACCCGCTCTGGGGCGAGGTGCCTCCCGCCGGTGTAGACGCGGTACATGTAGCCGCCCAGCGGCCGGTGGACCAGCGCGAGGGCGACGACGAGGGATCCGATGAACAGGACTCCGGCCGTGGTCGACGTCATTAGAAGCGCTCCGGGAAGAGCAGGGCCACGACCATGAAGATCACCAGGCCGACGACCACGACCAGACCGGCCGCGTTGACGGCGCTCACAGCCGTTCCACCGCCTTGACGACCAGCCCGAGTATCGCGAAGACCGCGATCGTCAGGGCGACGAAGATGACGTCTGCCATCCCCACTCCTCGCATCCGGGATTTGTTCTCACCACCGCCCGACGGGCAGGGCACATGCAAGGAAAGCGCTGCTTTCCGCGCCTATTGCGCCGCTTGACGGTTTCCATACGCCCAGGCACCCAGGCTTGACGCCTCCCCCGCACGGGGCCCGGCATACCTTGACGACCGCTTGACACCCGATCACCGGCTCCCGCCACCGCGCGGGACGAGCGGGTGCCCCGGCCTCGGCGACGCGCCGTGCTCTCACCCGTACCCCGGCCGTCAACCGCCGGGCGTCGCGCGAACGACCCCGCGGACGGGAGGCTCTTCTATGATCGGGAAGGTGGCTGCCCCGATCTCCCGTCCCAGTGCCCGGGTCCTGCTGGTCGACGACGACGACCGCCTCCTGCTGTTCCGGTTCCAGGCTCCCGCGCACTGGCCCGCCGAGCATTTCTGGGTCACCCCGGGCGGAGGGGTGCACGAGGGGGAGAGCCTGGCCGCCGCCGCGGTCCGCGAGCTGCGCGAGGAGACCGGGCTGGACGTCGCGGAGGAGCGGCTGGGGCCCGTCGTGGCCCGCACCTCCGGCCTCGCCGAGTTCGGCGACGTGCTGGTCGAGGCGACCGACTCGTTCTTCTTCCTGCGCGTCGACGGCCACACCGTCGACGTCTCGGGGCAGGAGGAGTTGGAGCGCTCGCAGATCTCGGCGCACCGCTGGTGGCCGCACCGGGAGTTCCTGACCACCCGGGAGCTGGTCTTCCCCGTCAACCTGCCGGCCCTGCTGCCCGGCCTGCTGGCCGGGGACCTTCCCGCCGAACCGGTCCTGCTGCCCTGGCGGAGCGGCGGATAGCCACCCCTGCCGTCTCCGGCGTCGTATCACGTGCCGCCCCAGAGATTCGAACTCTGAACATCCGCGTCCTGAGCGCGGCGCCTCTGCCGTTGGGCCAGAGCGGCCGGGCGCGCCGGGCGGCGCGCCGGTGGTGCCGTGTTCGGTGCTGCGTTGCCGTGGCGCCCGCCTCCCGGCGGCGGGCACCACGGCTCCGTATCGCCCGTGTCGTGGTGACACGGTGTCGTCGGAACGGCAGGAGTCGAACCTGCGGCCTTCCGGTCCCTGGCCGGATGCTCCTCCTGCTGAGCTACGTTCCGTCACGCGTCCGGGCCGGTTGGCGTGGGCCGTACCGGACGCGCTGCGGGCCTGCCGACCGGGCGGGGGTCGCCACTCCCCTCGCCGAGTCCCAGTCCCATGGCCCTCTTCTTTCAGGGCGGAGCCGCAGCGGGGACTCGAACCCCGTCCTGCCGGGTGGAAGCCGGCTGCCTTACCGGTTCGGCCTCTGCGGCGTGTCTCCCCGGAATCTCCCGGGGGTGAATCCTTTCGCGCCCTCCGGAAGGGGAGCCCGAACGAATTCGCGTTCAACGTGCTGCACTGTGAAGTTGTCCATCTCGGAAATCAGCCGTCCGGTTACCACCGCGAAAGCAGCCAAGGAAATGAAGAAGCCGCCTGCGACGGGGTCTCTAGCGGCTCGGCGGTTTCCCTTTCGGGGTTTATCCGCCTGACCGTCCTGGGACCTGACCGAAGCTGTTGAGCAGGGAAGACGCGGGGAGCTTCAGCTGCCACACCGGCGATGCACCGTGGTTCACGGCCGCTCCTTTCCCTGAGCCGGAGCGGGTGCCCCTGCCTTTGTTCATTGAAGGGCAAAGTCGGCCCCCGGCGCCAATGATTTTTATCGGGGTTCATTTCCGGTGGCGGCTTCCGCGATCGGTACGGAATTCACCTCTCCCCCCTCACACGTGGACCCGAGCCGGCTGGGTCCCTCCCGTCGTACCGAGGGGCGGCCTCCGGGTGGCGGTCGGCGGTGCCCTCATCCCAGCCATGTCGCGGTTGTGGAGGGGTGCGGGTTCACGCATGATCGACGGAAGGGACCGATCTCATGGGAGTGACATGGCATTTCATCCGAACCTTGATCCCGGACTGGCTGCCGCCCTTGAGGCGACCCCCCTGCCGGTCGCGGACCTCGGTGCCCTACGGCTGGAGGACCTGCCCGGCATCCGTCTCCAGCTGAGCGCGGCGCGCGCCGCGATGGCTCCGCTCGCGCCGGACGAGCGGGTCACGATCGAGGACCGAACGGTGCCGGGTCCGGACGGCGACCCCGACGTCCGGCTACGGATCTACCGTCCGGCCGGGCGGCGGGAAGCCGTTCCCTGCCTGTACTGGATCCACGGCGGCGGGATGATCCTCGGCGAGGTCGAGATGGAGGACGCGCGCCTCAACGGCTACGTCGCCGAACTGGGATGCGTGATCGTCTCGGTCGACTACCGCCTGGCTCCCGAGCACCCGGACCCGGCGCCGGTCGAGGACTGCTACGCGGGCCTGGTGTGGACCGCCAAGAACGCCGTCGAACTGGGGGTGGACCCGGATCGCATCGCGGTGGGCGGGATCAGCGCCGGAGGCGGTCTGGCCGCGGGAACCGTACTGCTCGCCCGCGACCGGGGCGGCCCGGCCCTGGCGTTCCAGCTGCTGATCTGCCCGATGCTGGACGACCGCAACACCACCCCGTCCAGCCTGGAGTTCGCCGAGGCGATCGTGTGGAACCGGGCGGCGAACCTCCTGGGCTGGAAGGCCCTGCTGGGTGAGCGGGCAGGCGGCGAGGACGTCTCCCCGTACGCGGCCCCGGCCAGGGCGGCCGACCTGTCGGGCCTGCCCCCGGCGTACGTCGACGTCGGTGAGCTGGAGGTCTTCAGGGACGAGTGCGTCGACTACGCCCTGCGGCTGGTTCAGGCGGGTGTCTCCACCGAGTTCCATCTCTACCCGGGTGCCTTCCACGGCTTCGACGGGATGCTCCCGCAGGCGGAGATCAGCCGCCGCGCCTCCGCCGAGCGGGTGGTCGCGCTGCGCCGGGCCCTGTTCGGCTGACTGCGTTCGGCTGACGGCGTTCGGAGCCCGCCCTCCGCCCTCGCGGAGAGGCGGGCTCACCCCAGGGGGTCCGCCTCCCCGGGCGGTGAAAGAAGCGCCAGCGCGTGCAGGAGGGCGTCGCGCTCGCCCGCGGCGCGTCTCAGCATGTGGCGGCAGATCCCGCAGATGCCGGAGAACTCCCGCTCCGCGAGGTCACGGTAGCGGGGCAGGGCGGTCAGCGCCTCCGTACCCAGGGAGCCGAGGACCGCGAGGAACGGGTCGGCGGCGAGATCGGCCAGGGCCCGGCGCACACCGTCGCGGTCGCGGGCCACGCGGTGCAGGTCGGGCGGGCCGGCCCCCATGATGACGTTCTCGTCGCAGCAGGCCGAGATCCGCCCGTCGTAGCGGACCGTCGGGGTGTGCGCGATCGCGCACCGGCCCAGCCGCGCGCCGGGCACGCGACGGGCCTCGGGGAACAGGCCGCGGGCGCGGCCGTACGGCAGCGGCGGGACCGGGTGGATCTCGGCGAGATCGCGCCAGCCGTCCCCCAGCGCGCCGGAGAGGAGGTCCCGGGCCGTCTCGATCTGGGCGGGGTCGTCCAGCACCTGCGCCACCAGCCACGCGCCCTCGGCGGCGACGGCGCGGGCGGCGGCGGTCACGGCGGCGCGCGGGCTCGGGTGGTGGGCGTCGACGCCCAGTACGACGCAGGCCGACAGGCGCAGCACGGACCGGATCCATCCGGGGGGATCACCGCCCGCGCCCCAGTAGCCGCTGGTGTAGGGGACCAGCGCCTTGCCCGAGGCGTGGATCCGCCGGGCCGCGTGGGCGAGGGCGCGCCGCTCCACGAACGGTTCCCCGCCGGAGACGCCGACGACCCGCAGCGCCTCGTCTTCGCAGAGCCCTTCGACGATCTCCGCGAAGAGGGCACGGTCGGTGACGCGCGGGCCGTCCGGGCGGGAGTCGACCGAGCAGTGCGCGCAGCCGACCGGGCACCGGTCGGTGATGAGGAGCAGGGCCGACCTTCCGCGTTGCCGCCGCAGGGCGTCGAGCTCGGCGAACCTGAGCATGCCCCCGACGGTACGCCGCCTCGCGCCGCGGTGGCCGCCCCCGCCCGCGCCGGGCGCCGTTTACGCCACACCGGTGGGGATCTAGGCCACCGCGCCGGGCGCATAGGCCATCGCGCGCGGCCGGGCAGCCGGTCCGAGGTGCGCCCTCCGCCTCCTGACGGCCCCGGAATACGCCTGCCAGGCGGTGGTTCGGGGACCGCCGGATTCATACCTTGATCGCGTGGGAAGCCCGACCGGCCCACGAAACCCCGTCCCATGGGAGGGACCAATGAGCGAGTCGTCTCCACGCGTTCGCGATCTCGTGCAGCGCGCCGCATCCGACCCCGGGTTCGCCGAGCAGCTGCTCAGCGACCCCGAGTCGGTCGCCACCGAGTACAACCTCGGCGCCGACCACATCGACCAGATCAAGGAGCTGGCCGGCGCCGGCCTGCTCAAGCCCGCAGTCCAGGCGCACACGGTCCCCGTCAAGGAACCCGGCGGCGGCGGCTACTACTAAACGCCTCTGGGGGTGTCGTGCACTTCAACTCGATACTGGTCAGCGTCACCGAGATCTGCACCGTGGGCTGCCGGCACTGCGGCTTCACCGGCTCCACGCGGGACCGCCAGCCGACCGCGGACGAGATCGGGCGCTGGGTGGCACAGGCGTGCGACAGCGGCATCCCGGAGATCATCTTCACCGGCGGCGAGCCCTTCCAGCGATTCCGGATGCTCAGATCCGGGGTCGGGGCCGCCGCCGGCCACCCCGGCAGGCCACGGATCTCGGTGTTCACCAGCAGCTTCTGGGGCCGCTCGGCCGCGACGGTGGACAAGATCCTCGGGCAGTTGCCGGGCCTCACCCGGCTCTTTCTGAGCACCGACGTCTACCACCAGGAACGCGTCCCCACCCAGCACGTGGTCAACGTGATCGAGGGGGCGATCGCCAGGGAGATCCCAGAGATCAGCCTCTGCATCACCATCGCCGAGGACCACGAGGAGGAGCAGATCCGCAGGCTGTACCGGCGCTTCGAGGACCGGGTACGGGTGCATGTGGACCGGGTGATCCCCACCCCGTTCATCAAGACCGCGCACCAGGTGGGCCTGCCCCCCGACCCCGAGCACTTCTCGGCCTCGTGCTACCTGGAGACCCCGCTGATCAACCCGAACGGCGACCTGTCCGCCTGCCACATCGGCAAGGCCGGGGCCTACGTCACGCTCTCCGACCTGGCCTACTTCATGGGCAACCTGCACGAGAAGTCGTTCCAGGAGATCCTCGCCGACGCCGACCGCAACTACGAATACCAGTTCCTGCGGGTGTACGGGCCGCAGGGCGTGGCACGCATGGTGGCCTCCTCCCCCGCGGTGCGCGGGCTGTTCAAGGGGGCGACCTTCACCAACGGCTGCGACCTCTGCTACAAGATGCTCCGCTCACTCGACGGGCGGGCCCGGCTGCGTGAGATCGCGGCCGACCCGTTCCAGCGCGAGCTGATCGACGCCATCCGGCTGGTCCGGTTCGGCGAGCGACCTGCCGAACCGCGGCCCGCACCCGGCGCTCCCCAACCAGTAAGGAGTGGCACTTGACGAGCACGGACTTCGTCGGACTCGTACCCGCCGCAGGCCGGGGCACCCGGATGGCCCCGCTGCGCTACCCCAAGGAACTGCTGCCCATCGTGTACGAGCAGGCCGAGGGAGGCGCCCGGCTACGTCCCGTCGCCGAGTACGCGCTGGAGTCGCTGGCCGGTGCGGGGGTCGGCAGCGCGATCGTGGTGGTGGCTCCGTGGAAGCTGGAGGTGGTCGCCTATCTCGGGGACGGGCGCCACCTCGGCGTCGACATCGCCTACCTCCTCCAGGAGGAGGCGCGCGGCCTGGCCTGCGCGCTCGACCTGGCCCGGGGATGGACCAGGGGGCGCGACGTCGTGTTCGTCATGCCCGACACAGTCTTCACCCCGCCCGACGCGCTGACCCGGCTGCGCCACGTCTACGAGGAGACGGGGGCCGACCTCGCGCTCGCGGTCTTCCCCACGCCGGACGCGCACCGCCTCGGCCCGGTGATCCTGCGTGGAGACCGGGTGCACCGGGTGTTCGACAAGCCCGCCGACCCGCCGGTCATGAACACCTGGGGCGCGGCGATCTGGGGGGACGCCTTCGCGAGGCTCCTGCACGAGGGGCTGCTCCAGGACACCCGGGAAAAGGCCCCCCAGAACGACAGCCACCGGAACGGTGAACCGGTGCTCGGCCACTACTTCGACCTCGCGGTCCGCAGCGGCCTGCGGGTCCGCGCCGTCGAGTTCCCCGGCGGCGCGTTCCAGGATGTCGGGACGCCGCTCGCCGTCCGCCGGTCCATGGAAGGCCCCTCACTTCTGGCGGTGGGTCCGTGAGGCTTCTCTTCTTCGCGATGAGCAGCGCCGGATACGGCGAGACGCTGATCGGCATGTCGCTGGCCCGCCAGCTCAGGGTGGCCGGAATCGAGAGCTTCTTCATCGTCGAGCCCACGTCGGAGAAGCTGCTGCGTGGCAGCGGGTTCCCGTACCTGGTGCTGAACAACTCGATGGGCTCCTTCGCCACGCTGCTGGTGGACGAGACGGTCCGCGACTTCCGCCCGGACGCGATCGTGCTGTCCGACTACTTCACCTACTGCGGCGTGTTCCCCAAGCGCTATGGCGTCGACCCGTGGTTCATCGAGCGGTACGGCCTGCCGATCATGCCGATCGACATCTGGGAGTGGGCCAACACCGAGTTCGCGGTGGACGTCTTCCAGGGCAAGGCGATGAGCGTCGCCCGGCGGATCATGGACATGCCCACCCACCTGCGCCCGGTACCGATCTGCCACCTCGACTCCGACTCCCGGACGTACCCCTTCCGCCTGTGGGAGGGTAACGAGCGGGTCAGCCGCCGCACCCGCCACCACCTGCGCGAGACCTTCGGGATGGCGCCCGAGGACCGGATGGTGCTGCTCGCGGTGGCCGGATGGCAGCAGGACAGGTACGCCGACGAGAACGGCGACCGGATCGCCGACCAGGTTCCCGAACTGCTCGTGCACTACCTACGGCAGCTGCCGCCCAGCGCCCGCTTCGTGCTGGTGGGCAGCGTGCCGCCGGTGCTGGCGGACCTGGCCGACCGCGCCCACGTCATCCCCGCCTGTTCGCCGCACCGGTTCAACGTGCTGCTGGGCTCGGTCGACCTGGTGCTGACGCTCAACCTGGGCGCCACCACCCTGGCCAGGGCCGTGCTGTCCGACATCCCCGGGCTGGTGCTGACCAACCGATTCGACGTCCCGGAGAAACCGGACATCGACCGGGTCGAGGCGGAGCTGTCCGGCCTGTCGGAGGACGTGCGCTCCTGGCTGTCGCGGACCCTGCCCATGTATCCGTTCCGGATGTGGCCGCTGGGGTTCCACAGCTTCCTCGACCCCATCGTGGCGAAAAATCCCTACATGTCGACCTTCGCTCACGCCGAGCTGCTCGACGAGCCCGCCGTGCTGTCCGCGCTGCACGGCGTGCTGTACGACCGGGGGGTCCAGGACGGCCTGGCGCGCGAGCGGGCCGCGTACCTGGAGACGCTGACCGATCATCCCGGCACCCCCGAGGTCTTCGCCTCGGCGGCGCGCCGCCTGGGCCTGGTGTGAGGTGGACATGAAACAGCTGAGCATGCACGTGACCGACCTGTGCAACGAGAAGTGCGGCTTCTGCGTCGTGGGGTCGCCGCTGGCGAAGTCCGACAGCGTGGAGTACGGCGACCTGATCCGCTTCCTCGCCGAGAACTCGGGGCAGGGGTACGCGTCGGTCAACCTGCACGGCGGGGAGCCGACGATCCATCCGCGCCTGTTCGAGCTGCTGCGTACGATCCGGCTGCTGGAGTACCCGCGCGTGGAGATCCAGACCAACGCGCGCCGCCTGAAGGACCCGGAGTTCACCCAGCGCCTCGCCGAGGCCGGGGTCGAGCTGTTCGTGGTCTCGCTGCACGGCTCCACCTCGGTGATCCAGGACTGCCTGACCCAGACGCCCGGCGGGTTCGACGAGACGATCGAGGGCATCCGCAACGCCAAGCGCTCGGGCGTCGCCGTGCGGACCAACACCGTCATCACCCGGCTCAACATGGGCCGGCTGATGGACATCTGCCGGCTCTGCGTCGAGTTGGAGGTCGACCATGTCAACATCTCCAACCTGCACCCGGTGGGCAGCGGCTTCTTCGCCCTCGACATGCAGGCGCCCACGGTCGCCGAGACCCGCAGGCACCTGCTGCCGGTGATCGAGATGATGCTCGCCTCACCGGCGCGGCTGACGCTGGAGGGCTTCCCGCTCTGCGTGGTCACCCCGCACGAGGCGCTGGCCATCGAGGACGGCACGCGCTCGATCCGGATGATGTACCAGGGCAACGTCCTGGACGACTACGACGCGTTCATGGACGAGCAGATGCGCTCGTACGGGCCGCCCTGCGACGGCTGCCCGCTGCGGACGCAGTGCGGCGGGGTCTACAACGAGTACGCCGAGCGCCGCGGCTGGGAAGAGTTCGGCCTGCGCCAGCCGTTCCCCATCGGCGGGTGAGCGAGATGTCCCGGCGGATCGCGATCTGGGCGGGGAGCAGCCTGCCCAACATCGGTGACCGGCTGCTGGCGGCGGTGACGGAGGCCGAGCTCTCCCGCCGCCTGCCGGGTGCCGTCTTCGGGCACTTCTGCCCGTGGAGCACGGCGGCGGAGCCCGCACCGCTCTGGGTGGACGGGGAGGGGAACTGGCCCGGCGCGGGATCGTTCGACGCCGTCGTGATGGCGGGTGGCCTGTGGAGCGGCCCGCCGTTCCGGCACCCGATCATGCAGGTGTTCTGCCTGGGCGGCGACCCTCGGGCGTTCGACCCCGGCGTGTGGGTCGCCTGGCACGGTGTGGGCCTGCAGGACGACACCCCGGCGGCGGCGCGCGACGACTGGCGCGGCTACCTGAGGGCGGTCCGGGAGCGGATCGACCACCTGACCGTGCGCGGCGCGGGAGCCGCCCTGCGGATGGGCGAGGCGACCGGCGTGCCGGACACGACCGTCGTCCCCGATCCCGCCTTCGCGCTGGAGCCGCTGCCCCGGCCGCCGCGCCCGGGGCGGCGCCGGCCGCTGATCGGCGTCGCCGTCGGCGCCCCGGGGGTGACCTCGCAGCTGGTCACCCACCTCGTCGGCCGCAACCTCGCCGGGCACGGCGCGGCGGACCTCGCGCTGTGCGTGCCACCGGAGCAGGTCATGGCCGAGGCGACGAGTCCCGGGGAGCGGGCCGCCGCGCTGGGGTTCGTGACGGAGCTGGGCCTGACGTTGATCGAGCTGGCGGGCTTCGCCGACATCGAGTTCATCACGGTGCCCAACATCTACGGGGACGAGGAGGTGGGCGCCCGGTTCGCCCGGTCGGTGCCGGGCGCCCACATCCGGGAGGTGCCCCTTCGGAGAACCTCCACCGGAGCCGAGGAGCTCACCGAGGCCCTTTCCCGCTGCGACCTCGTCCTCGTCTCCCGCTACCACAGCGCGATCCTCGCACTGCGCGGCGCCACCCCGTTCGTGGCGGTCGACCCGTTCTGGAGCCGCCGCAACGGCACGAGCAAGCTGCACGAGCTCACCGGCGAGCTGGGCATGGCGCACCGCCACTGGAACGCGCACACCGGCGAGGACCTCATCGGGATCGTGGAACGCGCGCTGGACGAGGAGCCGATCGAGGCCATCGCCTATCGGGAGGCGCACGCGCGGGCGGCGGCCGCCTTCGACAGGCTCGCCGAGGCACTGCGCTCCGCACGGCCGAGAGTGACGTCGGCAGTGACGCCGAAAGCGACAGCGGGGAGATCGTCATGACCCTGAAGGCCGTGCTCGTCTACTCCAACGACGACGGGTTCTCGCTGGGGGTGGAGCTGATCCGGGCGGCCGTGGCCGACCGCCTCCCCCCGTCGCGGGTCGAGCACCGGGTCTGGTTCCACGAGGACGTGGGCAACCTGGCCGAGGACTACCTGGGGCACTACAACGCCTTCATGGCGCGGCTGTTCGACTACCGGCCGGACGTGATCTCCTTCTCCGCGTTCGTATGGAACCACGATGAGTTCACCCGGATGGGACGTATCGTCAAGCGGCACCTGCCGGACTGCCGCGTCGTGTGGGGCGGCGCCCAGGCCAACTCCCGGCGGATGGCCGCCCACCTGCTGCGCGAGTACCCGTGGCTGGACCTGGTGCTGCGCGGCGAGGCCGAGGACGCCTACCCCGACCTGCTGGAACAGCTGGCGCGGGGCGGCGACCTGGACACGGTGGCGGGCCTCACCCGGCGCGTCGACGGCGAGCCCGTGCACAACGACGACCCACCCGACGTCGACCTGGGCGCGCTGCCGCTGGTCTTCACCGCCGACAGACTCCCCCTGGAGCCGATCCTGCGGCGCAGGCCCGGCGCGGTCCTGGCCTACGAGACGGGCCGGGGATGCCGGCAGAAGTGCAGGTTCTGCCTCTACAGCGCGCCGAAACTCCGCGCGTTCCCGATGGAGCGGGTCGAGCGCGAGCTGACCTACCTGCTGGCCGGGGGCATCCCCTACCTGCGGATGTGCGACGCCCACCTGGGCATCTCGCGGCACCGGGCCATGGAGATCTTCGAGATCGTCGCCGAGCACAACCGGGGGACGGTGGTGGACGTCTACCCGGATGTCAAACACGTCGACCTCGACTACGTACGGGCGATGAACCGCGCCGGGTGCCGCGTGATCACCCTGGGCATCCAGTCGTCCGACGCCGACACCCTGCAACTGGCGGCCCGCAGGTTCGACCGGCAGCGGTTCGCCCAGGCCGCCTCCCTCATCCGCCGCCACCACAACCACGCCCTGGCCGCGGACATCATCATCGGCATGCCGGGGGACAACGCGGACAAGGTCCGCGACAGCGTACGCTTCGCCTACGCGAGCGGTGTGGAGAAGGTGCACTTCGCACCGCTGATGGCCTTCCCCGGGACCGACTTCTTCGAGTACGCCGAGCAGTACGGGATCGAGTTCTTCGACTTCCAGCCCCCGCTCGTCGTCAGCTCGCGCGGCTTCGGCACCGAGGACTACCGGCGGGCGATGGTCTTCGCCGGGCGGGTCGAGGCGCTGCAGGACATCGCGCCCACCCTGCTGCGCTGCATGATCGCGGTCGCGGACTGCGACGTCGCGGACTGGGCCGAGCGCCTGGACCTGGGCTCCGGCACCGACCCCGCGCCCCTCATCGAGGAGGCGGACCTGCCCCCCGGGGTGCGCCGCCTGCTACTCGACGGGCTCGCCTGGGACACCGCGGTCCGAGCCCAGCGGGCGACGACCGCGCAGGATCCACCGGGGCTCGCCGACGGCGCGCTCGTCGCGGGCGTCGCGCCGGACGCCGTGCACTGGGCCGACCACCCCGTCCACCTGCTGCTGCGCGACTTCACGCTGACCTTCGACGCGCTCGCCCACGAACGCCAGGGCTACCTGTTCCCCCGGGGCGGCGCGGTGGGCTACCCGCTGACCGGCCCGCTGCTGGCCGCCTTCGAGGCGGCCGCGGTGGGGATCACGGTCGGTGAGTGGCGGGACAAGACGCGGGCCGGCTCAGCCACCGAGCCGACCCGTGAGGTATGCGACGCGGCCTTCAGGATCCTCTGCGCCACCGGGGTCGTCGCGCTGCGCGAGGAGGGGTGAGTCCTGCTCGCGCAGGGATCTGGCGCGTGAGTCGTACTCGCGGGCCAGATCCCTGCGCGAGGACAGGCCGAGCTTGGCGAACACGCTGGACAGCTGGGCCTGAACCGTGCGGGGCGACACGAAGAGCTTCGCGCCGATCTCGCGGTTGGTCAGCCCGCCGGACGCCAGCAGGGCCACCTGGCGTTCGGCCCTGGTCAGGGCGGCCCAGCCGACCCCCCGCCCGCGCGGCCCCCGGCCCCTGCCCGCGTAGACGACGGCCTGGCCGACGTCCAGCCCGGCGCCCTCGGCCCACGTGGCGGCGAAGGCGTCGGCGCCCAGCGCCGCGCGCACCCCGGCCAGGTCCGCCTCGTGCTGCGGCGCCATCGCCGGGGGACGCGACAGTCCCAGCCGGTCGCGCAGCGACTGGGCCGCGCCGAAGAGCCTGGCGGCGTGCTCGTGGCGGTGGTGCCCTGCCGCGAGCCCGGCCATGGCCTCCAGCGAGTCGGCCGTCTGGGCGCGCAGGCCCATGGCGGCACCGGCCCGCAGCGCCGAGTGGTGCGCGGAGGCGGCACGTACCGGGTCGGCGCACCGGGTGACGCGGCCGAGGGTGAACAGGCACCGCCAGGTGAGCGGCCGGTCGTCGGTCTCGCGTGCGCGCGCCATGGCCTCCTCGGCGAAGGTGAGGGCCGCGGCGGCCGCGGCGGCACCGCCCGCACCCAGGATCGCCGCGCCGAGACCGGCCAGCCCCATCGCCGCCAGCCGCGCGGCGGTGCGCTCGCCCACCTCGGCGACCTCGGAGAACACCTCCCTGGCCGCCTCGTACTCGCCGATGTCGAGCAGCATCCTGCCGAGCGTGTCGAGGCAGTCACCGAGCAGCGGCGGGGAGCCCGCGGAGCGCGCGATCTCGACCGCCTCGGCGAGCCGCTCCCCCGCCTGGCCGTACCGCCCCCGGCAGGAGGCCACCTCCCCCAGCCCCCTGAGCACCGCGGCCCTTCCCCAGACGTCGCCCATCCGCTCGGCGGCGGCCAGGCTCTGTCCGAGCGCGCTCTCCGCCTCCGCGTAGGCGCCCTGGTAGACGGCCACCTGCGCGATGGCCAGCAGGCCCATCTCCAGGCTCAGTTCCGAGCCGTGCCTGCGGCCGATGGCGACGCACCGTTCCAGTGCCGCGCGTGCCCCGCTGAGGTCCCCCGCGGCGACGCGGGCGTGCCCGAGCAGGACGAGCGGCGCGCAGTTCCACGCGTGGCCCGCCGGCGCCCTGCCCTGGGCGGCGAGCTCGGTGAGGGTACGGCTGGCCGAGGCGGGCTCGCTCATCGTCCGCAGGCCCGCCAGCACCGCGAGGGCCCGGGTCTGCCCGGCCTCGTCCCCCAGCTCGCGGAACATGGCCAGGGCCCGGCGGCAGGCGTCCGCGGCGTCGGCGTACTCACCGAGGGCGCAGCAGAGCACCGCGGTGCTCAGCGCCGCGGCGGCCGGCACCTCGCCGTGGACCAGCCCTCCGGCGGAGACCAGCGAGGCGAGCCAGCCGCGCCCCTCGCGCGGGCGGCCCCGCACGATCCAGTACGTCTCCAGCGCGCTCGCCAGCCTGGCCCCGACCGTCGCGGGCCCGCCGGAGACGCACCAGCACAGCACCGCCCGCATGTTGGCGTAGGCGGCCTCGACGCGTTCCAGGTGCGGCGTGGCGGCGCCCGTGGTGAGCGCCTCCGCCGCCCGCTCGGCCAGCGCCGCGTAGTACTCGGCGTGGCGCGCCCGCACGGTCTCGGCTTCGCCGTCGGCGCGCAGTTCCTGCCCCGCGTAGGCGCGCACGACCCGCAGCAGCCGGTAGCGGGTCACGGTGCCCGCGGTGTCGCACTCGACGAGGGACCTGGACACGAGCCTGGCCAGGAGGTCGACGACGACGTCGGGCCTGATACCCGCGCCCGCGCAGACTCCCTCCACGTCGTCGATGACGAAGCCGTCCTCGAACACCGAGAGCCTGCGCAGCAGCAGCCGCTCCCGCCCGGGGAGCATCTCGTGGCTCCAGCCGATCGCCGCCTCCAGCGACCTGTGCCTGGGGTGGGCGGTGCGGCTCCCCCCGGCCAGCAGCCGGAGCGGGTCGTCGAGCCGCTCGGCGATCTGCGCCGGCGACAGCATGATCGAGCGCGCGGCGGCGAGCTCGACGGCCAGCGGCAGGCCGTCGAGACGGCGGCAGATCTCCTCCACCGCCTCGGCGGTCTCCGGGCTGGCGGGCCGTCCCTGCGCCGCGGCGCGTTCGGCGAACAGGCGGGCGGACCGCGCCACGTCCAGCGGGGCGAGGCGGTAGGTCACCTCGCCGGGAACGCTCAGCGGCTCCCTGCTGGTGGCCAGCACACGGAGCCCGGGGTGGGTGCCGAGCAACTCCGGAACGGTCACGGCGCACCGGTCGGCGACGCGCTCGCAGGTGTCGAGCACGAGCAGCGCGGACCCGTCGCCGGGGACCACGGCAAGAGCGTCGAGGCCGGTGAGATCACCGAGACCGGCGGTCAGGTCGCGAAACCAGATCCCGTCGGGATAGGCGCCGGCCCGGGCATGGGCGTACGCGTGCGCCAGCCGGGTCTTGCCGACCCCCGGCGCGCCGGTGAGCGTGACGAGCCGCGCCGAACCGAGCAGATCGCGCAGGCCGGCGAGTTCGGCGTCGCGGCCGACCGGGTCGCCGGACCATCGCCGGGGCAGATCGCCGTCCACCGCTAACCCACCAGACGCCGCGCGAACGACCGCAGCGACAGCGCGCCCGTGGCGAGCGTCCCGGCGGCGAGCACGCCCAGCGCGACCGCCTCCGGCATGTGCGGGACGGCGGGGCTCAGCGCGCCGCGCAGCGCCTCGCTCACGTAGACCAGCGGATTGACCAGAACCGCGGTCTGCAGCCAGGGCAGCGCCTCCAGCGCGGACCAGGGGTAGTACACGCAGCCGAGCATCATGAGCGGGACTATGAAGATCGCGAACAGCGCGCTGAGCTGCTGGGGCGGGAGCAGCGTGCCGATGAGCAGGCCCAGGCAGGCGGTCAGCAGGGACGACAGCACCAGCACCGCGATCAGCAACGGCCAGCGACCGAAGTCGATGTTCGGGGCCTCGCCGGGGCCGTGCACGAACAGCACGGCGAGGAAGACGACCACCGCCGCGATCACCCCCTGGATCGCACCCGCGACGATCTTCTCGACCCCGACGGCCCAGACCGGGATCGGGGCCAGCGCCCTGTCGTCGATCTCCTTGGTGTAGGACAGCTCCATGACCAGCGGGGTCGTCACGGCGAAGATGCCCTGGAGCACGATGCCCGAGGCGACCAGGCCGGGGACCAGGATCGTGGCGAACGTCTCCGCGCGCCCGGCCTCGGAGAGTCCCTGCCCCGCCCCGTACCCGATCCGCGGCAGGACCACGGCGAACACGAATATGAACAGGACGGGCTGGACCACGGTGCGGGCCATGAAGGAGGGCAGGTCCCGCCGCAGCACCCGCAGGTCCCTGGCGAGCAGCGCGCCGAAGGTGCGCGCGTAGCCGCGCGACGCGGCCGGCGGCGCGATGGTCGATGCCGTCATCGCATCTCCTTGAGCGGGGAGATCCCGGGCTCTGGCCCCGGGAGAGGTGGCACGGCGCGATGCCGCGGGGAGGAGGTCAATCCCGGTACTCCCGCCCGGTCAGGGCGAGGAACACCGTTTCGAGGCTGGGCCGGACGACCCGGACGTCGGCCAGCGCCAGCCCGGCGTCCTGGCCCGCGCTCACCAGGGCGGCGAGGATGCCCTCCGGCGCCAGGGTGAAGACGCGCAGCCGGTTCTCCGAGGCCTCGGCGTCCGCGACCCCCGCCAGCCGCCGGGCCTGCTCGACGAGCTTCTCCGGGTCCCCGTCGTAGGTAAGGGTCAGCACGGTCCGCAGGCCGGTCGCCGTCTTGAGCTCGGCGAGCTCCCCGCAGGCCAGCACGGCTCCGCGGTCGATGATCGCGATCCTGTCGCAGAGCTCCTCGGCCTCCTCCATGTAGTGGGTGGACAGCACGATCGTCTGGCCCCCGGCGCGGATCTCCCGCAGGGTGTCCCAGAGGTTCACCCTGGTCTGCGGGTCCAGACCCGAGGTGGGCTCGTCGAGGAAGAGGATGTCCGGCCGGTGCATCAGCGCCCGCGCGATCATGACGCGCTGCGCCTGGCCGCCGGACATCTCGGTGATCCTGGCCGTGGCGCGGGACCCCAGGCCGAACCGTTCCAGCAGCTCGAGCGCCCGCCGCCTGGCCTCCTTCGCGGGCAGCCCGGCGTACCGGCCGCGGAACTCCAGGTTCTCGCACGCGGTGAGCTGCCGGTCGAGGTTGTTGTACTGGGCCACGACACCGATGTGGCGTTTGACCGCGATGGGCTCGCGCACCACGTCCGCGCCCCCCACCCTGGCCACACCGCCGGTGGGCACGATCCTGGTGGTGAGCATGCCGATCGTCGTCGTCTTTCCCGCCCCGTTGGGCCCGAGGAGGCCGAACAGCTCCCCCCTGCCCACTCGCAGGGTGAGCCCGGCCACCGCCTCGGTCACCCCGGACGAGCTCACGTAGGTCTTGCGCAGTTCGCTGGTCTCGACCGCGACGTCCGCCATGTCCGGCTCCCTCTTCGGCACGTGGCGCCCAGTGTGCGAGCACCCGGTTAAAGCGCGCCTTGATCGCGGTTGGAATCCGGTTTGAGGCATGGCACCGCCCCTGGCAGGGCGCGGCACCAGGTACTTCCATACCGGGTTTCAACCGTTATCCAACCGGCCGAGCCGACACTTCGTTCAGACGACGGGAGCCCGATGCCACCCCCCAGCGCCATCCTGCGGGCGAAGATCGACCTGGCCGGCCGCGCGCTCAGGAGCGCGGAGAGCACGCTGTGGCGCGCCCCCGGTCCTCGACGGCGCTACCGCGACTACCTGTGCACGATGCACATGGTCATCAGAGCCTCGGTACCACTGCTGCGGGCCGCGTCGGCCAGGGCGGTGGAGCTGGGCGAGGGGGAGCTGGGCGAGTACCTGGACCGGCACGCGGCCGAGGAGGCCTGTCACGACGACTGGCTGCGCGAGGACCTGGCCTCGATCGAGCCCTCGGCGGAGGAACTGCTGCGCCGCACGCCGCCCCCGTCGGTGGCCGAACTCGTCGGGGCCCAGTACTACTGGGTGCTGCACCACCACCCCGTCGCGCTGCTCGGATACGTCGCGGTGCTGGAGGGCGAGGCGCCCTCCCCCGCACTGCTCGAACACCTCGAACGGGGCACCGGATACCCCCGGGCGGCCTTCCGCACCCTGTGGCGGCACGCCGCGCTGGATCCGGGGCACCGTGACGGCCTGGACCGGATGCTCGACGGCCTGCGGCCGACGCGCGAGCAGCAGGCCGCCGTCGGCACCAGCGCCCTGCACACCGTGCGCGCCGCGGCCGCGCTCCTGCGCGAGCTGGCCGGGGAACCCCCGGAGGTGCTCCCGTGCACCTGATGGACATCCTGGCGCTGCGCCCGGTACCCGCCGCCGCGGTGCTCATGGCGATCACCCGGCGGTGCCCGCTGCGCTGCGGTCACTGCTCGACCGGCTCGCTGCCCGGCTCCGAGGAGCACCCCGGGGAGATCTTCCAGCGGTTCGCCGGGACGTTCACCCCGGCGGACCGGCCGGAGCTGGTCATGCTCACCGGAGGCGAGCCGCTGCTCCGGCCCCGTCTGGCCCGCTCCCTGGCCGAGACCGCCGCCCGCAGCGGCACCCGCACGATGATCCTGTCGGGCATGTTCTTCGCGCCCCGGATTCCCGCCTCGATCGCCGGGGCGATCGAG
>NZ_JBEXGU010000163.1:0-20346 GCF_040607515.1 Streptosporangium sp. NPDC005286
GCAAGACACGTGGAGAGCCCGGTGCCTTGAGAGAGGCACGCCGGGTTCGGCGGGCGGGCCGGGGAAACGGACTGGCCGCAAGGCCAGCACTGCGCACCGGTCCGACCCAACAAGTAGCTGTGAGTAATCAGCTTCCGTTGACTGGCAGGATTTCCCCATGGCATCGTTCCTGTTCATCGGCCTGCCAGAGAAAGAGGCGTTTCCGGATGACTCCGGGCCGCTACAGCTTTCCAACCTGATCAAGGACTCTGACCTGGTCTTCTCCGGTTACTTTGCCCCTGATCGCATGGACCCGGGTGGAGGGCCCATAACAGGCTATTGATCCAGTCTGCCATGATCGTGACGAGGCCCGCTCCGGTCGCGGTCGCCGCTCCGACTGCTGCCCGCCAGAGCAGCACCTTCAACCGGTGCCGCAACCGTCCGGAGGAGCCTTGCCCGGCACGAGACCCTGTGCCGCTTCCGACGCCTGATCCTCAGCCGGGTTGCTTGGCCATGACGACCAAACCCGGCCCGCTTTGCTCATCTACAGGGAGCCGAAGTTCGGCGACCGGGCGCAGTCCAGCCTGCTCGATCAGGTCCACGAGTTGTTCCGGCCGCCATTTGTGTGTCGTCCAACGAACGGGTACACCTCCGTAGGCCTCGGTTCGCACCGCGTCTTCGTCGCCGACGTGTGTTGCGGTGATGAAGTGTCCGCCTGGCTTCAACGCGCGCGCGAACAGGGCGAGAACCTGAGGAAGGACGTCACGGGGGAGGTTGAACAGTGACCACCACCCGAGCACGCCGCCAAGGGACGCTTCACCAAGGTCGAGGTCGGTGGCAGAGGCGACGCTGAAGCGGCATTGCGGATGAAGACGGCGCGCGTTCTCGATCATGCGAGGAGAGAGGTCTACCCCGGACACGTCGAGTCCGCGTTCGGCAAGGTAGGCGGTCACCGTTCCGGGTCCGCAGCCGACGTCGAGGACAGGCCCAAGCTCGCTCACGGTGTCAGCGAAGGCGTCGATTGATGCCTTGAGCCATGGATGGCTACGGATGTCGCCGACCCCCGTCGTCACCACCATGTGGGCGTAGTTGTCGGCCACCCGATCATAGGACTCACGTACCACGTCGAGATCGGCTGGGCGGTCAATATGGTGTGCGGGCATCAGCCAACAATAGGACTGTGCGACGGCCCTGGGACTGGTACAGCGAACGCTAAGCCGTTGATCATGGCCCGGCTGTACTCGCAAGGGCGTTGACGAGGTTGTCGAGTTCGTCTTTCTTCAGGCGGCCCACGGCGAAGTGTTTACCCGGAATCACACAGGCGCGGTCACGTTCGGCGCCGGAAACGCGGATGTGCTTCACATCGTCCCCTCCCCTGGCACACGACAAATTACCCAGTTCGTCCGGCGGGGGGCATGGATGTTCACAGGAACTTTTCATCTCCTCGACATCTGCCGCGCCGGTTTGTCGGTGGGGCGATCTAATGTCCCGGCCATGACTTCAGCGACGCAGGCGTACACGTACGCCGCGCCCTCCTCCCTTGTCGACGGTCGTCTCGGATTGGCGACCTCCGGCGGGCGGGCCCTGTCCGGCCCGGCCGTGGCCCCCCGGTTCTTCAGCGGCGTGGTGACCCAGGCGGCCCCCGCCGCGGCGGCCCTGCTCGGCGTCGCCGACGTGGCGCTGGCCCGCTACCACCAGCCGCAGGCGCGGCCCGGCTGGGTGCGCGACCCTGTGGTGACGTGCAATGGAGACCGGTTGCGGTTCGAGTCGTTCTCGGCCTGTGGCGGCGTGTACGCCCGGCTTGATCTGCTGAACGGCGCGCTCGACGGCGAGGTGTTCGACCGGGGCACCACCAACGTCGACGTGAACGCGCCGCTCCGGGAGGCGCTGGCGCGCATCGGCGCGCGTGACCCGTTGCACCTGGGGGTCGGGCTCGACGAGCTGGTCGTGACCACGATGGATGGCGCGGTGGTGGAGAAGAAGGTGCCGCTGCCCGAGCGCTGGTTACGCGGCTTCGCCGAGGTGCAGGTCATCGCCTCGGGCATGGACCAGCGCGGTGAGCTGACCGGCATGGCGGCGGTGCGGTTCCTGCGCGGTCTGCCCAAGAAGGGCACGGTGTGGGTGGCGCAGGCGGGGCGGGAGCTGAAGGTCTCCGACCGTCAGGTTCCGGGCTCGGTCCAGCTCGCCGGCCCCAACCGGCTCGGCACCCTCCTGCCGCTGCTGCGCTTCGCGAAGTCCCTCCGGGTGTACGGCCCGGCCGACGCCGCCTCCAGCGCCTGGGAGCTGGAGCTGCCGGGCATGCGCTACACGCTCACCCTCTCGCCCGAGCGCTGGCGCGGCTTCTCCGGCGAGGGCGCGGTGCTCGACGACCTGGCCATCGACGAGGCCGAGAACGACGCCGACGTGGTGGGCATGCTGCTCAATTTCGAGCCCGAGGTCGAGATCGGCCTGCTGGCCGAC
The DNA here is from genome assembly GCF_040607515.1 of Streptosporangium sp. NPDC005286. Lineage (NCBI taxonomy): Bacteria > Bacillati > Actinomycetota > Actinomycetes > Streptosporangiales > Streptosporangiaceae > Streptosporangium > Streptosporangium sp. NPDC005286. Next base: position 2,440 of record NZ_JBEXGU010000163.1, read on the forward strand.
CGCGCGGGCATCCCCGCGGACCGGGTGCGGGCCGCGCTGACGCAGCTCGGCGTCTCCGGCCGGGTCGGCTACGACCTGTCGGAGGCCGCCCACTTCCACCGTGAGCTGCCCTATGACAAGGACAACGTGATCCTGCTCAACCCGCGGCTGGCCAAGGCGCGCAAGCTCGTCGACGCGGGCGCCGTGCACCTCGAAGGCGAGTTGGCCACCGTCCATACCTCGAGCGGCGCGCGCCGGGTCTCGCTGGCCGACGGATCCTGTACCTGCGAGTGGTGGTGGGACCATCGCGGCTCCCGTGGGCCGTGCAAACACGTGCTGGCCGCCCGGATCGTCGCCCGCGCCGCCGTGGAGGTCTCCCGATGACCCTCTGGACGGAGATCTGTGATCTGGTCACTCGCAACCAGGTCACCCGCCTGGCCGACCGGCTGGTCACGCTCACCGAGGAGGAGCGCGCCGAGCTGGGCGGGCGGTTGCCCGGCCTCGTCAAGGAGCTGCGCCGTGTCCGCACCGAGCAGGTGCGTGCCCATCATCCCGACGACTTCGAGGAGATGGCCTCCTGGGAGGTCGGCGACCTGCTCGACAGACTGGCCGGCGTGCTGCTGCTGACCGGTGTCGGCGTCATCACCGGCCCGGCGGCCGCGGTGACGTGGATGACCGGCCGCGACGTCAACCGCCGCTGGGCCGAGGACCCCGACGTCGCCCAGGTGTGCCGGGTGGCGGCCACCCGCCCCCGGGAGTGGCGTCGTGATGTCGCGGTCCGGCTGGCCCAGCGGGTGCGCCGTCCCGCCGACCGCATCGCGCCGCTGGCCGTGGCGCTGCTGCGCGAGTCCGGCGCCGTGCCGCCCGACCACGACCCGCTGGTGGCCGCCTGGCTGGCCGCGCCGAGCATGGCCGATGACCCGCTGACCCCCGTGCTGCTGCCTCGTGTCTTCGACGCCGACGGCGCGGGCCGCGCCCTCCGTGACGAGCGGTTGGAGCCCCGGCCAACCCGCTGGCTGGCCGCCGCCGCCCGCGAGCTGCCCAGGGAGCAGGTGCTCGACGGTTGCGTGAGCCGTTTCCTGCGCGGCGGCGAGGCGCAGGACCTGCGGTTCTTCGTCCGGCTGCACATGCTCCTCGACCCCACGCCCGCAGAGTCCGCGCCCCGCCTGCGCGACTACCTGCGGTTGTTGCCGTCGGCTCCGGGCACGGTCGCCGAGCTGGCCGCCGGGCAGGTGCGCGGGGCGATGCCGCTCGACCACGCCGACCTGGTCGAGGCGGTCGACGCGCTCACCTTCCGGGACGAGGCCAAGCTCGCCGCCACGGGCCTGCGCTGGCTCGACCAGGCGATCCGGGCCACGCCCGAGGCGGCCACCGATTTCCTGACCGCGCTGACCACGGCGTACGCGCACAAGTCCTTCGACGTGCGCAACCGCGCGGCCGAGCTGACCCTGAAATACGCCGACCTGTTCGCCGACCACACCGGGGTGATCCTCGACGGCGTCCGCCACCTCCCCGCCGACCTGGGCGCGAAGCTGACCGAGCAGTTCGGCGGGGAGACCCCGGTCGAGGAACTGCTGGAGCAGAAGGAGTTCCCGCCGCTGCCCGAGCTGCCGGAGGCGCGGCGGTTCCCCGAGCCGTCGATCTCCCCCAACTACCACGAGCGTTGGATCGGCCAGGAGCGCTGGCTGGCGGCCTTCGTCGCCGGGTTCGCCGACGACCGGGCGAAACTGCGCCGCAAGCTCAAGCCCCACGTCGAGCAGGACCAGGGCTACTGGCGGTCCAGGGAGGTGCGCCTCGACCCCGACGACTGGCAGTCGGCACTGTCCGCCGAGCTCGTCGCCCCCGGGAGCGTGCCGGAGCTGCCGCCGATCGAACCGGAGAAGTTCTGGGACGGCGCGAACCACTCCGTGGGAGTACGCGCCCTCACCCGTGGCGAGGAGCCCGACCCGGAGCCGAGGCCCCGGCGGATCATGGTGGGCGGCGTCTACCGGCTTGGCCGCTACCTCGACGACGACACCCCGCTGCGCGCCTTCTTCATCACCTGGACCAGCGACGACGGCCCGGACGGGGCGGTGGCCCACGAGGGCGACCGGCAGATCCCCTTCGCCGGGGGCCGGATCCACCTGTACGACTCCCCCACCGACGTCGAGCAGCCGTGGCATTTCGGCGCCGACGACGAGGACGAGGACGGGGAGATCTACGACGACAGACTGCCGGATCGCCTCCGTCCGGTGCGGACGAGGCCTGGCGTCTTGTACGACGACTCCGTGGAGGCCATGCCGTCCTTCATCCTCGACCGCGCCTACAAGCGCATGGCCGAGCTCGGTGTGAACCCCGCCCGGATCGCGGCGATGCGGGCGGAGGAGCAGGTGCCCCCGCCAGGCCCAAGCGAGCCGCTCGTGGAGGTGACCGTCGTCTTCGTCCCACCCCGGCTGCGTTCCTTCATGCCCAAGGAGTTGCCCGAGCACGACGAGTGGCGGCGGCGCAACCAGCTACCCCACCCCAATCGCGTCTCCCCGCCCCACGATTTCCTGCTGCACCGCTACGCGGAACTCGCCGAGGCCCTCCGAAACGGCACCCTGCCGCCCGTGCTGCTGGCCACGCCGACCTGGATGAGCGGCCACCTCGACCCCGACGTGCTGGTCGGCCGGCTGGAGACCTGCGCCGCCGCCGGAGTGGAGCCGCCCCCGGCCGACCTGGCGCAGGCGCTGCTGCGGTTGCCCCGGGGCAGCCACCAGGCCGCGGCCGACCGGGCCGCCAAGGTCGACTCGGAGGCGGCGCGCTCGGCCGCCCGCTGGCTCGCCGGTGACGGCATGGCCGCCCCCGAGTGCGGCCACGTGTGGCGCCATATGGTGGACGCGTCCATGGTCGATTTCGGCGACGGCGAACCGGAACACTTCACCGAGGTCAGGCTGCAGCCGGTGTTGCGGGTGACGGCCCCGACCGGCCATCGGCTGATCGACGAGGTGCTGCTGCGCCAGCCGTTCGATTGGACGGTCGACGAGTTCGGCGGCACCCTCCGGGCGTGGCCCGCCATGCTGCCCTCGCACCGCGAGGTCGTGGCCGTCAACTTCCTGCCCTTCCTGCTGCGCGGCCGCTGGGGCGCGGGGGTGACGCCCACGGAGATCACCGGCCTGGAGATCGCCCAAGGCCCGATGGGCGAGTCCACGGCGGTGATCCTCGCCTTCCTCCTGGCCGACAGCGTGTCCGGCATGATCCCGCTGGTCCTGAGCATGGCCGCCAGGGGCGAGCTGCCCGCCGAGGCGATCGGCCGCCAGCTCGCGCTGGTGCTGCGCCGCACCTGGCGGGAGACCCGCCCCGCCATCGCGGCCCTGACCGAGCTGGCCGACGCCGGCGGCCACCACGAGGTGTGGCGCATCCTGCGCGCTCTGCTGCCCGGGATGCTGCCGGGCGAGGGGCAGCGCATCACCGTGCCCCACGCCGAACTCGTCGCCTTCGCCGCCGACGTGGCACGCTGGACCGGCGCGCGCGGGGAGATCCCGGTCGTCGCCGAGTTCGCGCAGAGCCGCCGGACGATCCGCTTCGTCCACGAGTGCAAGCGCCTGCACGCCCAGCTCACCGGAGCCACGTCATGACCTCTGACGACATCCGTATCGAGATCAGGAATCTCGTGCTCAACCACGACGCCGAGGGTCTGGCGTTGCGGTTGCCGAAGCTCACCGACGCCGAGCGGGCCACCGTCGCCGCCGGGTTGCCGGGCCTGCTCGCCGAGCTCCGCGAGAGCCCGCTGCTGGCCGCCACCGTCGGCTGGGACGCCTTCGACTGGACCGCCGACGAGCAGGTCACCGGCCGGTCCGAGGTGCTGATGATGGTGGGCGCGGCGACCATTCCCGGCCCGGCCGGGGTGGTCACCTGGCTGATGAAGCGCGACCTCAATCCCCGCTGGTCCGGCGCGCCAAGCCCGCACCGGCTGGTGAAGGCGGTCTCCGGTCGCCCGATGGCCTGGCGTGCCGATCTGGCGGTACGGCTCGCGCGCCGCATCCGCCGTCCCGACGACCGGATCGTGCCGCTGGCCTTGGAACTGCTGCGCGACGGCGAGGCCACCCCACCCGACCACGAGCCGCTGGTGGCGGCCTGGTTGTCGGCGGTGGGCGTGGCCAAGGACCCGCTGACGCCCCACCTGCTTCCGAAGATCTTCGAGGCGGCCGGCGCGGGCCGGGCGCTGGTCAACGAGACGCTCACCCCGAAGCCGTCCCGCTGGCTGGCCCTGGCCGCCCGCACGCTGCCGCGCGAGCAGATCCTCACCGGCTGCGTGAGCCGTTTCCTGCTCGGCGGCGACGCGCAGGACCTGCGTTTCTTCGTCCGGCTGCACACGCTCGTGGCGCCCACGCCCGAGGAGTCGGCCGGGCGGCTGCGCGACTACCTGCGGCTGCTGCCCGCCGCGCCGGGCCCGGTAGCCGAGCTGGCCTGGCAGCAGGTGCGCCAGGCGCGGCTCGACCCGGCGGACGTCGCCGAGGCCATCGAGGCGATGACCTTCCGCCAAGAGGCCAAGCTCGCCGTGAAGGGCCTGACCTGGCTCGACCGCGACCTCGCCACCACACCGGAACGTGTGGCCGACCACGTCACCGCGCTGACCAACGCGTACGCGCACGCCTCTCACGAGGTGCGCGACCGCGCGGTCACCCTCACCCTCAAGCACGCCGACCACCTCACCGACCCCGCCCCGATCCTGGAGGCGGCCGAACTGCTGCCCCCGGCCTCGGCCCGGCAGCTCTTCGAGCGCTTCACCGAAGGCTGGACCAGCGACTTCACCCCCGGCCGCCTGCCCGAGGCCACCATCCCCGGCCCGTTCCCCACCTCCGGCCTGGAGAGCGGCCCGCCGGAGGAGATCGGCTGGATCGACGTCGAGGCGTGGCTGGCGGCGGTCACGCGGGAGGCACATACGAACCCGGACTCCCTGAAGGAAACGCTGGCCCGGCGGTTCGGCGAACACCTGCGGCCGGTGCTCTACGACGCGCCGACGTGGCAGTCCCCGCGTGACTGGTGCACCGCGCTGGCCAGGGAACTCGTCAACCCCGGCGAAGATCCGGGGCCGCCCATGTCCCGTCCGCCGAGGCCGCGCCCGTCGTACCGGAAGACGATCTCCGAGGAGCAGCGGGCCGACGCGGAGCAGGCCTTCCCCGGCCTGTCCGGCGATCTCGGGCAGGCCCTGTACGACGGCATGGTGAACGTCGCGGCCACGGCCTTCCAGCTGTTCCCCGGCCTCCGCACGGTCGTCCCGCTCCACGAGATGCCCGACTACGTACAGGAGGAGATCCTGCGGACGATCGACGTCCAGACCGACCTCTACGACCTGAAGGCGCGACCTGCCCCCGCTCCCTGGAACCGCCTCCCCCACCTGCGAGAGTGCGCCCGCCCCCACGCCTTCCTCCTGTCCCGCCTCGACGAACTCCTGCGCGCGGTGAAGGCCGGAGCCCTGCCCCCGGTACTGCTGGCCACCCCCACCCGCGCCGACGGCCACCTCGACCCCGAGACCTTGCTCAACCGCCTGGCCGTGTGCGCGGAATCCGGCTGCGAACCGCTCCCGCTGGACGTGGAACAGGCCCTGTTACGCCTCCCGCCCAATCCCGCCCCCGACCTGGCCGAACGCGCGAAGGGCATCGGCTCGGCGGCTGCTGCGGTGGTGGCCCGCTGGTTCGAGCGCGGCGCGCCCCCACCCCCGGAGGTGGAGCTGACCTGGACCCTCGACCTCGGCTCCCGCGTCGTGCCCTACGACGACCATGTCCTCGACCAGCGCGGCATCGCCAATGTGAGCTGGCAACCCGTGGAGCCCACCGGTCTCGCCCACCTCAACGCCCTGCTGACCACGCCCGAGATGCGCCCGTTCCGGCGCATGTCACGTCACTTCTGGCCCGGCATGACGCCCCACCACCGGGAGCTCGCGGCGGCCCATCTGGCGATCGGCCTGATCGACCGTTTCGACCCGCCCGACATCGCGATCGACGACCTCCGCAACCTGACCCTGACCGAAGGCACGTCCGGCCCGGCGACGGCCCTGGTCCTGGCCTACTTCCTTACCGTGAAGGGCGACGACGCGGTGCCCCCACTGCTTCAGCTGGCGGCCAAGGGCGCGCTCCCCGCCGCCGAGACGGGCCGCCTGCTGGGCCTGTTCGGCCGCCGCACCCGCTACAAGGCCGACCCCGCGTTGCCCTCACTGGAGCTGGCCGCCAAGCAGGGCGCGCACGCCGAGGTATGGACGATCTTGCGCCACTTCCTGGCCGTCTTCCTCCCGAGGGAGGGCGAGCGGGCCCAGCGTCTGCACACCGAAGCCGCCGTGCTGGCCACCGACATCGCCGCGTGGGCCGGCGCGCGGGGCGAGATCCCCGAGGTCGCCGCCCACGCGAAGAAGCGCGGTTCGACCTCGCTGACCCGGGCCTGCCGGAGCCTCCACCGGTTCCTGACCCGGGAGGCCTGATCGGCTCAGCGGCGGCGGAAAGGGCGGCGGTCTGCCGGACTTGGTCTGCCGCGCCCCAGTCGTCGTCGCCGTGGGCCACGATGCTGAGGAGTTCGCGCAGGTGGAGGATGGGACCAAGCCGATGAGCGCCTTTCGTTCGTCAGACGTGTTGCTCTGGGTAGGGGTCCCGGTAGTATCGGCGGAATTTTCAACGGATATGCAGGTCAGAGTTCCCTTAAGGAGCCTCGGGCACAGCTTGGAAGGCGAGCAGCTGATCTGCATATCCGTTGTTTCCTGCGTCGTTACCACTGGGACCCCGTGTTGGCCGGACAAAGAGTGGTATTACTTTGAGTTACCGGGCCACCCAATTGCGTCACGGAAAAGCGCAGCCGCGAGGGGCCGCTCCGGTGCCCACTCGGCCGTCTGCCGGCCCGACGAAGCACCGTTCCGTCAGGACGCGACGTCACCAACAGGGCCGGGGCCGTGCGCGCCGGTCTCCGCAGGAGGAGAGTCTGTGATCTCGAAGAGCAAGAAGAACGCCCGTTCCATGGCCGTGGCGCTCGCCGCAGCCGCCGCCTTCACCGTCACCATCCCGGGCGGCACCGCCTTCGCCATCGACCACGTCCAATGCGTTGGTGGCGAGAACTTCCTGAAGATCTGGTCGCACCTCGACGGCCGCCAGAGCGTCGACTGCTACGCCAACGGCGGAAAGACCGACTTCGGCGGATGGTGGGTCGACCGGATCTCCACAGGCAACAACGACCTGATCTACTACGACGCCAACGGCGACTCGGTGAAGATCGAGCGCTGGCACGACATCACCTTCCCGAACCACCCTCCGAAGGTCGTCGCCATCCAGATCGTGTGACACGTTGACATCCGGCTGCCACCGGAATCGCCGGCCTGTCAAGCCCCGCAGGCGTGACCGGCGGCGGGCAGTGCGACAGGCCGGCCAGGGCGAGACCGGCAGGCACCGTGGGATGCGGGTGGGCTACCACCGGGGCGGCGAGGCAGTCCGCCGGCTCCGCACACGACTCCCGCGACCAGCCAAGAAGGCTCGGCTCAGGCATATACAGGAACCGTAGCCTCCGCCGCTCCGCCAATCCGCCCCCTCAACTACCCAGCGTTACTTTGGGGCCTGGGTCAGCTTCGGGAGGAGGACGCCGTCTATGACCAGTCGGGCGCAAACGTCGAATACTTCGCTGTGCGTAAGCCTCCAAGGCACGTCCCCCGCGCGCTGGGATGTTCGCTTGAGAAGTGCCGGGCCTTTCATCAGAGTGTCATCGCAGAGTTGCCCCACGCCCACTCGGGCGGCGACGGCGATCCATACGACGGCGAACACGATGGTCTGTGCTCAGCACAGCGGCGTCACCTGAATGCACGGATCGACGCCTTCCTGAGGGAGCACGTGTCCAGTGATCAGCGCCGGTTCATGGAAAGGATCTGGATCTTGCTGATCCTTAAGGCAGTTCGGTAGGCCCATGCGAGCAGGCGTGTACGCGCCAAGAGCACATTGGCGCGGATAACGGTGCGTTCCAGGCGACGGAAGGCAGGGGCGAACAGTACGTCGGTGGGGTCGACGAGTACGAGGCCGGCGATTCGGTCGGCCCGGCCGGCGGCGGCGAGGCGGATGACGGGAGAGAGTGCGCGCCGCGAACCAGCCCATATCCACTGGGTTGGAGCCGGCGACGGCTCTAGAGGCGTAACGACGCCGGCTCCTCGCGCATACCTTCCCGTCTCGCTCACCACGCCCGGGTTTTCCTGCCGGCCAGTGGCCTCGGCGGGGTGGAGCGAGGTGTTCGGTGACGGCGGCGATGAGTCGATCGTCCACTGTCCTGATCGCGGGTCGTGCGCCGGAAGCGTCGCCTTCCGACTCATATGCGTTGGCGTCGCACTCCTCGAGCGGGCTAGCGTTGCTTCCGTCATGCGCCAGGAGTGTGCCCTGTCTGCGCCTGTGAGTCAGCAGATTGGAGATGCGGGATGACTTCTCAGCTCGTCGCGCTCTGCTTCGATGCGAACGACCCGCTCCGTCTCGCGCGCTTCTGGGCCGGAGTCCTGGGCTGGGAGATGGCCAACGACCCCCACGATGGCATCGCACTCCTGCCGAGCGATGACACCGGGTTCCGGATCCGATGTCTTCCGACCCAGGAGAAGAAGACCGGCCAGAACCGGATGCACTTCGATCTGACGAGCACGTCCCTGGAGGACCAGCAGCAGACGGTGGCGAGGTCGCTCGGACTCGGTGCGCGGCACATCGACATCGGGCAACGCCCGGAGGAGGGTCATGTGGTGCTCGCCGACCCCGAAGGCAATGAGTTCTGCGTCATCGGACCGGGCAACAACTTCCTTGCTGACTGCGGATTCATCGGAGCGCTTGCGTGCGACGGTTCGCAGGAGGTCGGGTACTTCTGGAGCGAGGCGCTGGGCTGGCCGTTGGTCTGGGACCAGGACCAAGAGACCGCGATCCGCTCGCCCCACGGCGGTCCGAAGATCACGTGGGGCGGTCCGCCACTGATGCCGAAGACAGGGAAGAACAGGCTGCACTTCGACCTCGCTCCATCCGCGCACGGTGATCAGCAAGCGGAGGCCGACCGTCTCGTCTCCCTCGGAGCGACTCGAGTCGACATCGGCCGGCGCGGGGTCGGTCGGGTGGTGATGGCCGATCCCGATGGCAATGAGTTCTGTGTGTTGCCCCCCCGATAGCGTGACCGGACCCGGGGGCGGCGCGCCTCCGATCCACCCCTCGGCACGGCGTGATGCCGGCGGCGCGGTCGATGTCATCGTCTGGCGCACCGCCACCGCACGGCTGTTGCCCTGCCTGCTGGACGGGCGCCGGGCCGGCCCGCTCTTCCTCACCGATCCGCCGCCCCCGCATCGGGTTGCCGCCCGGTGGCCTCGATCCAGGCTTCAGAGTGGCCCGGCCGTCGTATCGGCGCGGCGTCGCCCTTAGCGGGTGCCGGGCTTCGAGGTCGAGCACTCTTGCCAACACATAACCATTTCCGGCTATCATCGCCATATGGCGATTGATAGTGATGCTGGCCGATGCGTGAACGCCGACATCGCCGCGGGCATCCCGCCGGCGGCGGCGCTGTTCCACTCGCTGGCTGATGAGACCCGGCTGAAGATCGTGCAACGCCTGGCCCGAGGCGAGGCCCGGGTGGTGGACCTGACCGAACAGCTCGGCCTGGCCCAGTCCACGGTCTCCAAGCACCTGGCCTGCCTGCGCGATTGCGGGCTGGTCGACTACCGGGCCGAGGGCCGCCAGTCGTTCTACGCGCTGACCCGGCCCGAGCTGATGGACCTGCTGGGCGCGGCCGAGCAGCTGCTGGCCGCCACCGGTCACTCCGTCACGCTCTGCCCCGTCTCCGGCCCCGGCAGCCTCGACCGCGACGCCGACCTGCCCGCTGGAGGCACGAACGCATGACCGCGCTGAATCTGCCCGGCCTCGGGCCCGCACCGGCCCGCCGTACCGTACTGCGCCGCCGCATCCGGCTGCTGGTGGCCGCGACCATCACCTACAACGTGATCGAAGCCGTCGTGGCCATCACCGCCGGCACCCTCGCCTCCTCGGCCGCGCTGATCGGCTTCGGCCTGGACTCCATCGTCGAGGTCGCCTCGGCCGCCGCGGTCGCCTGGCAGTTCTCGGCCACCGACCACGAGCGGCGGGAGAAGGTGGCGTTGCGGGTCATCGCACTCTCGTTCTTCGTGCTGGCCGCCTACGTCACCGTCGACGCCGTACGCGCCCTGGCCGGGGCCGGCGAGGCCGAGCACTCCACGCCCGGCCTGATCCTGGCGGGCTTGTCGCTGGTGATCATGCCGTTCCTGTCGGCCGCCCAGCGCCGTGCCGGCCGTGAACTCGGCTCGGCTTCGGCGGTGGCCGACTCCAAGCAGACGCTGCTGTGCACTTACCTGTCCGCCGTGCTGCTCGTGGGCCTGGCGCTCAACAGCGCCTTCGGCTGGTCGTGGGCCGACCCGATCGCCGCCCTGGTCATCGCAGCCGTCGCGGTCAAGGAAGGCCGCGAGGCCTGGCGCGGCGACACCTGCTGTGCCGTCCCCACCGCCACCGTCATCGGCGGGTCAGGCGCCTCGGCCGGATGCGCGGATGGCTGCTGCACCGCTGAGAAGGAGCACGATCGATGATCGGCCGCCCGATGCCCGCCCATGTGCGGGCCGCCTACCGCGCCGAGATGAACGCCGCCCGCGCCACCGGAGACGCTGCGGCGCGCTGGCGGCATCTGGAACGGGCCCACATCATCTCCCAGCCGTGGCCCTGGCCCCACACCCGCAACCACCTGGCGATGTTCGTTCTGGCCATCGCCCAGCGCGACCGCCGCGAAGCGTTCGGTCAGGTGGTGCGTATCATCGTGGCCGCGCCCGGCTCGGCGCTGGGCCGCTACCCCGAAGGCAACACCGGCCGCGCCCGTGTCGGCCTCACCCAGCCCATGCCCCTGCCCGCCGACCTGGCCGAGCTCCTGACTGCCAGGTAAGGTCCGCGCCCGCTGACCTGCTGTCGCCCCGGGAGGGCCCCGATGACTGTTCGCCGCCAGTTCGCCCTGGCTCCCGCGGTTGCGGGCAAACCCGATGTCGGTGACGTGGGCGGCCTGCAGGAGCCGGCCCGGCGGCTCGCCTGCGGCCAGGCCTGGACACCCGGAGCCGGCCCGTACGGTCACGGCGCTGTTCGACCGGCAGGCCGCCGGCTGGGACGCCGGGCACAGGCCGGCCGTTTCGACCCCGTGACCGACGCGCCGGCCGCCGACACCTCCGCCGAGGTCGCAACGGCCACGGTGGACGAGCAGGAAGGCGGCCGGCGGTGACCGGGGCGTGGGGGTGGGACCTGCTGATCGGCATCGCGGTCGCGCTGCTGGTCACCTGGCTGGCGCTGCTTGTGGTGCTGGCCATCGTGCGGCCGCGCGGCGGCCTGCTGCGTGAGGCGCTGCGGCTGCTGCCGGACGTGCTGCGGCTGATCCGCCGCCTGGCCGCCGACCGCAACCTACCGCGCGGCGTGCGGGTACGACTGGCGCTGCTGCTGGCCTACCTGGCCTTCCCCCTCGATCTGGTACCCGACTTCATCCCCGTGCTCGGCTATGCCGACGACGCCATCATCGTGGTCGCCGTACTGCGCTCGGTGGTCCGCCGCGCCGGACTGCAGGCCGTACGCCGGCACTGGCCCGGTACCGACGACGGCTTCGCCGCGCTGTCGCGGCTGACCGGACTCGACACGCCACCCGCAACCCCCTGACACGCCACGACCGCCGCAGGCCGGGACCCGCGACGGCGACCTGACGAGCTTTGCGGCACCTGCCATGCCCGCTCCTTCCGGACGCCCCACAACCGTGATCTACTCCTGGTTGCCCGGCCCGACCGCAGTGGAGTTCTCGCCGAGAGACAGAAGTTGAGCGTCTGGTCGTTGTCAGTAGACATCCGGCCATCCCGGTTACCTCGGGCGGCCTGGCATGGTTATGACGACTTGAAGTGCCCCACCCGGGCGGCTTGAGCTGGACCCGTCTCGGATCGGTGATGTGATCCCAGACCGACATGTCGGCTTGAAGTGGCCCCACCTTTAGAGTTGCGGTGTCAGGCTCGACCTGCTGGATCACGCGCGCCGCGGCAAGGGGGACTTGGTGGCGCTCACCAAAGTCGAGCTGTTCGACCAGACCCGCCGGGATTCGTGGCGTGCAGGCCTGGGGATCCGGGCGCCGGACCGCAAGTACGGAGTGCACCGGCGATTGGTCCGCGAGGCACTGACGCGGCCCGAACCGACACCACGTAAGACGCCACAACGCCGGTCTTCGCAGTTGGAGCCGTGTACGTGGAGCAGCGTGTGGACGCGGTGGTCTACCGGCGGCTCGACGAGCTGTTCCGGGACGGGCACCGGCGGGGACTGCTGCCGGCGCCGCCTGAGCTGCTGAGTGAGATCACCCGTGGCGCGTTGGAGCGGCTGCTCGCCTCGCAGTTGCCGTGCGAACTCGACTGGACCTCGGCCGATCTGCTGCGGGCGACCGTCGACACCGTGTTCTACGGAGCGATCCGCTCAGCACACCCCGGCATCGACGATGAACAACTCCGGGCGGTCATGCCAACGGCCCGCGATGATGGGCAGGAGGTGGGACCGTGTCTGGGGCAACCGGCAGGGTGGCATTGGTGACAGGGGCCAGCAGCGGAATCGGTGCGGCCACCGCGCGCCTTCTGGCCGCGCGAGAGATGCGCGTGGTGGTCAACTACCTCCGCAGCGGCACGGCAGCCGGGGAGGTCGTGGCCGGCATCGAGACCGCAGGCGGCCAGGCCATGGCCGTGCAGGCCGACGTGCGCGAGGCAGCGGCGGTCGAGAGCATGATCGAGCAGGTCCAGGCGGTATGGGGCGGCATCGACGTGCTCGTGCACAACGCGCTCATCCCGTATGTGATCAAGCCGTTCCAGGACATGACGTGGGAAGAACTGGGCGGCAAGCTCGACGACGAGATGCGTGCGGCGTTCGCGGTCACCAAAGCCGTCCTGCCCGCCATGACCGAACAGGGCTGGGGACGCATCATCTATCTCGGTACCGGCCTCAGCCGCCGGCCCCGGGAGGGCATGATCGCACTGGGCACGGCCAAGGCCGCACTGGCGCAGTTCGCCCGGTACCTCGCCCAGGAACTGGGCCCGCGGGGCATCACGGTCAACGTCGTCGAGCCCGGCCCGGTGGAGGACACCCGCATGGCGGATGTGTTCGACGAGGAGCACAAGCAGCGGCAGGTGGCCGCTACCCCTCTGGGCCGCCTGGCACACCCGGGCGACGTCGCCCAAGCGGTCGCCTTCTACGCCAGCGAGGACAACGCCTTCATGACCGGCACCACGGCCGCGGTCAACGGCGGGATGTCCATGTACTGACGCCCCGCTGTCCTCCGCACGCGGGGCCATACCGTCCCGGTCCGGCCGCCGGCCGGACCGCATCCGGCACACCGTCACCTCAGCACCCTGGGCCGCAGCAGCCGGGCCCCGGCACGCGCGGGCGCACGGCGGTGACACGATCAAGGAAAAACGTTCATGTACACGATCGATCTCGCCTACGTCGGGCGGGGCCTGCACGAGGAACTGGTCGCCTACATCGCCGACCAGCAGGGCTACTACGCCGACGAGGGCGTCCACGTCGCGCTGCGCGACGGCTGCTCCTGGGACGAGGAGCGGCTGCGCCACGGCGCCACCATCGGGCTCGGCCGGGCACTGCTGTCCCGACTGGCCGATGGCATCCCCTGGGTCGCACTCAATGTCAACACCCACCGCCCGCTGTTCTGGTTCCTCGCCCTCCCCTGCCTGACCTCCCTGGCCGACCTGGCCGGCCGGCGGCTGGCGGTACACGCCCCCCACACCGCACCCGGGTGCTTCGCCCGGATCGTGCTGCGCCAGGCCGGTCTCGACCCGGACCGCGACATCCACACCATCGTCCGCCCGCCCGGTGACTACGGCATGGACCTGCGCTGGCTGCACGATGGCAGGATCGACGCCGCCCTGGTCGGCAGCACCATGGCACCGGAGGCGATAGCCGCCGAGCACGGCTGGCAGGTGCCGGCCTGGGTCGGCGACCACTTCCAGATCCCCACCGTAGGCGTGGCCGTCGACCCCACCTACATCCACCCGGACGACCCCGCGGTCCAGGCCGTCGTACGAGCCCACCGGCGCGCCCTGCAGGTGATCCACAACGAACCCGACACCACGGTGCGGCACATCCAGACGTTCCTCGGCCGACACACCGCAGACGAAGCCCGAGCCCACTACGAGACGTTCATCGCACCGTATTTCACCACCGACGGCCAAGCCGACCTCGCCGTCGGCGCCACCGCGATCACCGCGGTCGCCGCCGAACTCGGCGTCCCCGCCACCGTCACCGCAGCCGAGTTCTACCGCACCGCACCCCCGCTACGAACCTGTCCTTGACGATCCGTCCTCTGACGATAGTCAGGATCAGGTCGTTGACCTTGGCCCCATGGGCGTGCGCCACCTCCCTTGCGGCCTCCAGGTCGAGCCGCACGACGCGGAGTCGACGACCGGTTCCGGCCGGTGCGTTGAGCGAGGTCCGGGGGGCGACGTTGATGTCGGGCAGCAGGCGCGCCACGAAGCCCACCATGGGGGGCGAGCACCCGCGCGGTCCGCACAGCAGCCGCGCCCGAGCCGACAGTCCTCCGCTGTCTGGATATCTCATATCTCCGGTGTACAGCCAGGGAAATCGAGAGCCATGACCGGCCACCTCAGCCTTTCAAGATCAGCATAAGCGACCGTTAAGGATGGTTAAGGCTTCTTAAGTGCCCGCGTATTATCGGCGGCGCGAAAGGTCTCATCGGCGGTGAACCGGCGAAATGGAACCCCGGCCTCCAGCGCCCGGGTGAGCACGGTCGTGACCAGCTGCCGCTTTGTGGCGAACGGCATCCGGCCTGCCGGAAACAGCGTCCTCCGTCCCGGTCGTTTCGGTGATCGACGAAAGTTGAGCCAAGAGTCGGGAACACCTTGTCATTCCAGTCGAAAGTGGCTCATAAGTGCCCGCCACGATGCTGTCCTGGTACGACGAATTCGCCGTACCGGCACGGACACGGAGCGCGATCCTGGTCGAGGAAGAGGACGAAGTGAGCGGTGATGTGGTCGGCGCCGAGGCAGACACCACCCGGTGGGCCGATGAACTCGACGTACCGGCAGGTCCGCGACGGAGACGGCACGTTGCTCGGCCTGTGACGAGATCGGGCCGGCGACACGAGGTGCCGGCGGTTACCGTGGTGGCGGGGCGGTACGGCCCTGCCCCGGAGACATGGACGCCGCTCCTGGAGCTCGACATCCTGCGTCCGACTCACCGCACCCGTTCACGCGCCGCACGGTAGGCGGCTGGTCCCCCGCGCAGAAAGTTCCCGCCCGCGCCGATGAAGCGGCACGGCAGGCAGCACACCGAGTCCGACCACACAGACTCCGCCGGATGAACCGGCAGGTACGGAAACCGCCGCAGTATCGGTGGAGGCCCTCCCCAACAAAAGGAGAAAAGCAATGGAACTCGACATCAACTCCCTGGACATGCTTCCCAGCAAGATGGAGACCGCTCTGTATCCATGCAAAACCACCTGCGTTACTCTCGTCTCCGCGATCACGGTCACGCTCACCATCGCCTGACGTTCACTGCAGGAGCGGCCGGACCGGACGCTCGCGGCAGGTGAGCGGTCGAAAGCGCGTCGCCTCGGCTGCGGAGGCATTCGTCGCGGGTAGGCGGCGACACGCGGTGAACGCCTGACCTTTGAAGTCCTGCGCCGATGAGGGGCGCGGGGCTGAATCGGAAGGCGTACACGGTGCAGGCCGGTTCGGCTTCGGGCCGCGATCGACCCGATTCTGCCGCGGCCGTGCATAGACCGCCTGAGAGACGAGGTCGAGCATCTCGCGCCGGATTCGATGGGACGCCACGTCGTCCCATCGAATCCGGCGCGGTTCGAATCACGCGTCATCATTGAGCTCCAAGCCGGCCACAAGCAGCCGTCCCCATCGTCGGCCACATGTGGTGGCCCTATCTCCCTCGCCCTCCCCATCGGGTGCACAGCGATCATGGCCTGGTACGCCTTCATCGAGCTGCCGAGCCAGGCAGGTGCCAGGAGTGAGCCGGCGCGGCAGTTCCTTCGTTACCATCGCCGCCGCCCTCAGCTGCTCTCGCCGACTTTCCAGATGAGACGACATCTACGCGCACCGGAATCACCGAAAAAGATGTTGATCAAGTGACGGTCGCGTCGTGTCGGGGTGGGCTGCTTTCCATGCAGCAGCGGACGAAATCTTGGATGACGGGGTCGGTGTCGTCGGCGGGTGCCCAGGCGACGCCGACCTGGCTGGGGCTGACGCCGCCAACGGGCCGGTAGGTGACGCCGGGGCGCGCGTAGAACCGGGCGGCGGATTCGGGGGCCAGGGCAATGCCGTAGCCGTTGGCGATTGCGCTCAGCCAGTCGTCGGGGTGGTCGGTGACGGCGCCGACGCGGACCGGGTGGCCATCACGCTCGTCGACGGCCAGCCAGTAGTCCCGCCACCGGCCTGTTTCCGATAGGGCTGCCACGAATGGCTCATCCCACAGGTCCCGGAAAGGGATCAGGTCGCGCGTGGCGAATGGGTGTGCCGTGGGGAGCGCGACCCAGCGGGGCTCGGCGAACAGCACCTCCACTCGCAGGGTGTCCTGGCCGGGAAAGGGCAGGCGCAGCAGGGCGACGTCGACATCTCCGTCGGCGAGTCCGGCGGCCGGGTTCGACCATGCGGCCTGCCGCATGTCGACTCTCCAGCCTGGCCGACGGCGGGCGAACGCCGCGACGATGTGCTGGGTGGCCTCGTTGGCGGCGCTGGCCATGAAGCCGACCCGCAACACGCGGGCGGCCCGGTTTGCCACGTGCTTGGTCTCCCGCAGCACCTGGTCCCAGCCGGCCAGCAGGGCGGGTACCCGCTTCGCCAGGGCCTGGCCCGGTTCGGTGAGGGCCATGCCGGCCCGGGATCGCGTGAACAGCCGCATTCCAAGCTGGATCTCGAGTTGCCTGATCTGTTTGGTCAGCGCCGGTTGCGATACGAACAGTCGTTCCGCAGCGCGGGTGAGGCTCCCTTCCTCTGCCACGGCGATGAAGTACCGCAACAACCGGGTGTCGACATCCATGCCGTCAGGTTATAGATGCAGGTATTGGACGCCAACCTGGCGCTCGGTGAGGCTTGACCCAGCAGGCGGGCAGCGGCTCGCCAACACTCACACGATCGGCGGGGAGACACCATGCCTGTTCTGATGATTCGTTACCAGGTGGCCGAGGAAGGTGTCGCGGAGGTCGTCGAGGCGATCGAGACGGCTTTCGCGGCGGTGGCGACGGAGCAGCCGGAAGGCGTCCGGTACGCGTACCTGCGCCGTGCCGGTAGCACCGAGTTCGTCGCCCTGCTGGACCTTGACGAGGGCGTCGAGAATCCACTGCCCGGCATCGCTGCGGCGCGACAGCTGCAAGCGACCGTGGCCAAGTGGGCGGTGGGGCCCGCCCCGACACCCCAGCCACTCGACGTCCTTGGCGCCTATCGCTTCGGCTGAACGCAGGCCATACGAATGTTCATCGCCTACGTCGTCGTCACCGTCATCACGATCGTGGCCAACGCCGGGGTCGCCTTCGCCGACCTCGCACGGGCCGAGTTCGTCCTGGCCAACTCAGCCGAAGTGGGTATCTCGCAGTCTTGGATCCCGCTGCTGGCCGCCCTGAAAGCCGCCGGAGCCGCCGGGCTCCTACTCGGGCTCTTGGGTGTTCGGTTCATCGGCATCGCCGCCGCTGTCGGGCTTGTTCTGTTCTTCATCGGCGCCATCGCCGCCCACGTTCGCGCCCGCGTGTTCCACAACATCGCCTTTCCTGGAGGCCTCTTTGTGCTGGCCGCCGTATCTCTCGTCCTCACCGGGGCTGTCCAGAGAACGGCACCTCTCTGATGCCAACTGCTTGACACAGACCGGGCCCGAATGACATCAGGCCGGCTTCCCCTGGGGCCTGTTCCCGGTGGCCGCCGCGAGAGCGGCG
>NZ_JBEXGU010000164.1:0-20256 GCF_040607515.1 Streptosporangium sp. NPDC005286
TCAGGAGCTGACCGGCCTGGCCGAGCGGGACCTGCGCAAAGCGAGACAGCGGATCGGGATGATCCACCAGCATTTCGCGCTCCGCCCTCGGCCAGGGCGACTTCGAGACGGCCTTCCACAACGCGGCCGCCGTCAGCCCGCCCGGCACCCTCGCGCCCTACACGCCGCACGCCTTGTGGGTGTTCCACGACCTCATCGAGGCCGCTGTCCACACCGACCGGAGCGCGGAGGCCGCGGCCCACGTCGCCGCCGCCCGCGACTGCCGTCTCGACCGGCTCTCCCCGCGCCTGCGCCTGGTGGTTCTGGCCGCCGCGGCCATCACCGCCCCGCAGACCGACACCGCTGACCTGGAACGGGCGATCGCCGAACCCGGCAACGACCGCTGGCCGTTCGACCTGGCCCGCATCCAGCTCACCTACGGCGCCCACCTGCGCCGCGCCAAGCGCACCGGCGAGGCCCGCCGGCACCTGGCCGACGCGTCCCAGACGTTCCACCGCCTGGGCGCCGTCCCCTGGGCGGAGCGGGCCGACCGGGAACTACGCGCCACCGGCATCAGCCATTCGATCACCGCGACGGGTCTGGCCTCCCTGACCCCGCAGCAACTCCAGATCGCCCAGCTCGCGGCGGCGGGCCACACCAACAAGGAGATCGCCGCCCGCCTGTTCCTGTCCCCGCGAACGGTCTCCACCCACCTCTACCAGGTGTTCCCCAAGCTCGGCATCACCTCCCGCGCAGCCCTGCGCGATGCCCTCGCCGACCCGGCCGACTCCGAGTGACATCGAATCTCAGCCCGACTCGGCGTCTTCGGGGTTGAGGAACCTGCGGACAGCCGTTAACGCCGAGAAGGACCTTAAGGACCTTGTGGTGTTGCCCCTGCTCGGCCGAGGCCCCAAACCCCCGGCGTCGTACCACCTCGCCGTGAATTATCGGCAGGGTTCGCACCCCCGGTAGACCGAGATTTCAGCGGTGAGCCACCGCGCGGTGCGCGGGACCGGAATGGTGCGGGAATCGATTTCGGCGGCTTCGGGCCAAGAGCCCCGGCTGGCCGCGTCCCGACTCCAGACACGGGCGAACTTCAGCGCGACCGGCCCGGTCAGCTGGGGGAGGGCCAGGGCGGCCTGGGTGGTCTGGACGCGTTCGGCGAGCGCGTCCTCGAACGCGGTGATGGCCTCTTCCAGGTCGGTGAGGCCGATGGCGAGCCTGTGCCATCACACCGGTCATCGCCCGACGGGGTGGGTGGCGCGCTCGGCGGGGTAGGCCGGTGCATCGGCATACGGGACGGTCTATACTCGTTTCCTTAGCGTTATCGCACGGAAAAGCGAACACGCCCCCAGCTAAAAGGAGCGTATCAA
Source organism: Streptosporangium sp. NPDC005286 (assembly GCF_040607515.1). Taxonomy (NCBI): domain Bacteria; kingdom Bacillati; phylum Actinomycetota; class Actinomycetes; order Streptosporangiales; family Streptosporangiaceae; genus Streptosporangium; species Streptosporangium sp. NPDC005286. Next base: position 1,353 of record NZ_JBEXGU010000164.1, read on the forward strand.
GGAAATGCCGAGCCGTCAAGTGTCAAGCCCTCACATCGAAGCCGAGCAGTCCTACATCACCATGCTGTACTGCCACCTCGATGAGGCGCGTGAGCGGGCCGAGACCTCTCTGAAGGAGGCGCACCGCAGTCCCGGTGTCGGCACCGCTCGGGGCATGGTCGAGCGGGAGATGTTCTCCGGAGAGTACGCCAGGCGCCTCGCCAGGCTCAATGGGGTGGAGCACGGCCTGTGCTTCGGCCGGATCGACGACTCCGGCGGCGAGACCCTCTACATCGGCAGGATCGGCTTGCGCGACGGCGACGGCGAGCCGGTCCTGATCGACTGGCGGGCCCCTGCCGCCCGCCCGTTCTACACCGCCACGCCCGGCAACCCGGGTTCGCTGGTACGGCGCCGCCACCTGCACACCCGCAACCGGACCGTGGTCGGCGTCGACGACGAGGTGTTCGACCTCGATCGGATGAGCGACGCCGACCGCCAGTCGCTGGTCGGGGAGGCGGCGCTCCTGGCGACGCTGCGCCGGGCGAGGACCGGCAAGATGAGCGAGGTGGTGGCCACCATCCAGACCGAGCAGGACCGCGTGATCCGCTCGGGCCTGCACGGGACCCTCGTGGTCCAGGGCGGTCCTGGCACCGGTAAGACGGTTGCCGCGCTGCACCGCGCCGCTTACCTGCTCTACACGCACAGGGAGGTCCTGGAGCGCAGGGGTGTCCTGATCATCGGGCCTAACGACCTGTTCTCCCGCTACATCGAGCAGGTGCTGCCCTCCCTCGGCGAGAGCGACGTAGTGATGACCACGCTCGGGCGGCTCTATCCGGGCATCGCGGCGACGGCAGAGGACGGCCCGTCTCAGGCTGTGATCAAAGGTGACCTGCGGATGGCCGAGGTGATGGCGGGAGCCGTACAGGATCGGCAGCGGGTCCCCGAAGGAGACCTCGAGGTCAAGATCCCCGCTCGGACGTCGGTGCGCGGCGGCAAGGAGGTCGTGGTCGACTGGACGACGCTCCGCGTGGACCACGGCACCTGCGTCATCGCCCGCGACCGCGCCCGTGCACTGCGCAGCCCACACAACGAGGCCCGGCACGTGTTCGTGCTCGACATGCTGCGGGCGCTGGCCACCGCCGAGGCCGAGCAGTACGAGTGGCTGACGGATGAGGAGGAGCTGGGGGTGGTGCTGCCTGACGACGGCGACTCGTGGCTGGAGCTGCCGCCGGACGAGGAGGAGATGCGGGTCGACGAGGAGGAGGCGCTACGGGAGGCGTGCCGGGTGCTGTGGGAGCAGCCGACGGTACGGCAGGCGATGGACGAGCTGTGGCCGATCCTCACCCCGGGGCAACTGGTCGGCGAGCTGCTGGCCGACTGGGAGGCGATGCTCTCGGCGGGTCTGGACGCCGGTGAGGCCGGGGAGCTGCTGCGCCCGCCGGGTGCGCCGTGGACGGTGGGTGACGTGCCGCTGCTCGACGAGGCCGCCGAGCTGCTCGGTTCCGACCTGACCGGCGATCAGGAACGGGATCGGGCCAACGCTGCCGAGCGGCGCGACGAACAGGCCTACGCCCAGGACGTGCTGACCTACAACAACGACTTCGAGATCCTGGACGAGGCCGGGGCGAGGCTCGGTGACCTGCTGGACGTCGGCACCCTGGCCGAACGCCACCACGACCGCGGCCCGGCACTGACCACCGCCCAGCGCGCAGCCGCCGACCGGACGTGGGTCTACGGTCACGTGATCCTCGACGAGGCCCAGGAGCTGTCGGCGATGGCCTGGCGTTCGGTCATGCGGCGCATCCCGACCCGCTCACTGACCGTGGTCGGCGACATTGCCCAGACGGGATCGGCGGCGGGCGCCCGCACCTGGGAAGAGGTGCTGGCTCCCTACGCCGAGGACCGCTGGCGCGAGGAGCGACTGATGATCAATTATCGGACCCCGGCCGAGATCATGGACGTGGCCGCCGATGTCCTGCGCGCCGTGGCTCCTGACCAGGTCCCCCCGCAGTCGGTCCGCACCGGCGAGACTCCGCCTCGCGCCATCCGTCAGACGTCACTCGGCTTCGCGGATGTGGTGAAGTCTGAGCTCACCGCGATCGGTGAAGGGCGGCTGGCCGTCATCGTTCCTGACGCCCGTCATACCGGGTTCGCCGAGGTCGATCTCGAGGCGCCGATGGTGGTGCTCACCGTGACCCAGTCCAAGGGTCTGGAGTTCGACGCCGTCGTGGTCGTGGCTCCTGACGAGATCCTCGCCCAGTCACCCAAGGGGGGTCACGATCTCTACGTGGCGATCACCCGAGCCACCAGGCGCCTTGCCGTGGTGCACGAGGCGGAACTACCTGACATGCTCGCCAAACTCGCCCGGTGACGGAGCCGGAGCCGGCTCTGGGAATGGGGCTAGGCGAAAGGTCTTGCATCGACCGGTAGGTGCTGCAGTGGAAAATCGTTCGCTCGGCGCGATGCTGCTGACGGGTGAGGTGCTGTGGCGGATTGGGCTGCACTTCCTGAACCGGACCGACGCTCATCGACCGCCTCACCTACGCCAACACCATCATCGAGACCGGCACCGACGGCTTGGAGGTCGAGGAGTGCTCCGATCTGGTCGACCCGGTGCAGGTAGCACAGGTCGATGCGGTCGACGGCCAGGCGCCGCAGGGAGGCTTCACTCCATGTCGTATGGCTCCGGCAGGCCGTGGTCGCGGTAGTAGGCGGCGATCTCCTGCCGGAAGAACAGGGCCGGTGAAGACCGTGGCGTGCGCGTGCTTCGACAGCTCCAGAGCTTTCTGGATGTGGTCGTCGGAGTCGTTGAGGCCAGGTACGATCGGGCGCCAGTACAAAATCGAGACGGTCAGCTCACCAGGTGATCCACATTCGCTCGCCCGGGCGGCAGCGCCCGGTCGTGCATCACCGTGTAGCCGCTGCGCGCCAGGGGGCGCAGCATCCGGGCGGTGCGTCGCTCCCCGGCCGCGCCTTTGCGTCAGGTCCGTACCGCCTCGTGGGAGCGCCATCGGTGGAGCGCGTCGGCCAGGGCGACGAGCGCGGCCAAGACCAGGCCCGCCCACCCATCCCTCGGCTGCCGAGCCCGTTGCCGAGCCGGCCCGTCCGTACCGTCTCAGACGGTACGGACGGGCCGCAACATCTGAAACGGCGAGGTGCCCGAGCGCGGTTCCGCGCTCCACGCGGACGCGTACGACGCCCGCTACCACTGCGGCGGGGGACGAGGAAGCCTGCGCAGTATTACGCCAGTCCCAAACTGCCAAAAATCCTCGCATTAAAATCCTATGGAGATTCATCGGGATTCACGGGGCCGCGCTTTCGGGAGCCGCCTGACCAGGGTTGTTCCGGCTCCGGCGATCCTTGGCGGGCCGCTTCCCGACACCTGCCCGCAACTGGCCAAAAATATGTAAATTCTTGGATTCATCGAAGTCTTCGAGACGCCTCTCGACATGGCTCCAGGTTATTTGCTATCTGTCCGTTTCTTCGGTTCTTGTCTGGCCGATCTATGTCCGGCGCCGGAACTTCGTTCGCGTAATGACAAATTTAATGATTTAGCTATACGATCGCCGTTCGTGGTTGGAGTTGATCTTTCAGGAACCCGATTGGCCAACGACCTGTTCTTTGTCATGCATGACAACGCGACCGGCCGGATGAGACTTCATGCCCGTCTGACCGGCCTGGGGCTGGCCGCCGCCATCCTGGGAGAACTGATGCTCGCCGGGCGGATAACCGTGGGATTGGCGGCGGGGCAGATACGGCTCGTCGTTCTCGACGCGGCGCCGCCCGAAGAGGCGCTCACCAAGACCGCCCTGGACCACATCGTCGCCGAACCCTCGCATCGCTTCCGTACCTGGTTGCAGTTCCTCGCCCGTACGGCACTCGCCGACGTGGCGGCCCGGATGACCGCCGACGGGCTGCTGCGCCCGCCCGGCAGACGCCCGTCGCGGAGGCAGGTGCCGGTCGACGTGAACATCGCGGCGTGGCCCGGCGGACGCGTCAACCTGGCGATCCAACGCCGTGAGCCACTTAGCGTCCAGGACAGCGTCCTGCTGGGGCTGCTCGTCGCGACCGGCGGCAACCAGCTCGTCCTGTGGGAGCAGAACCCGAGATACCTCTCCGATTCGATCGCCGCCCTCCCGGCGCCGCTCCAGGAACTGATCGCCCAGACCGAGGCTGCCGTAGGTGACTCCGTCATCAGCCGCCGGTGAACCCACCCCCCTCATTTCAAGGATCCCAATGTCCGTGACAGAACGAAGGGCCAGCGCCGTTGCCGCCGCGCTCGCCCAGGACCGCCTCGGTGTGCCGTCGGTGGTGTTCTTCGTCATCTCGGCGGCGGCGCCGCTGACCGTCATCGGTGGCTCGGTGACCGCCGCCTACGCCGCGACCGGCGTGACCGGCGTGCCGCTCGCCTTCATCCTGCTGGGAGCCATCCTGGGCCTGTTCGCCGTCGGCTACGTGACGATGGCCCGCTACGTCGTCAACGCCGGGGCGTTCTACGCGTACACCGCGAAAGGGCTCGGGCGGCCGGTGGGTGTGGCGACCGCGTGGGTCGCGCTGCTGGCCTACAACGCGCTCCAGGTGGGTCTCTACGGCATGATCGGTGCGGCCGCCCAGCCGCTGATCGCCGACTGGTTCGGAAGCTCTCCGCCCTGGTGGGTCATCGGGCTGGTCGCCTGGGTGCTGACCGGGGTGCTCGGCCTCATGCGGGTCGACGTGAACGGGAAGGTCCTGTCGGTCCTGCTGCTGACGGAGATAGCCGTCGTCGTCGTGTTCGACATCGCGGACCTGATCAACCCGGCGGCCTCGGGCTACAGCCTCGACGTCTTCGACCCGTCGAACCTCTTCGTCCCCGGGATCGGTGCGGTGGTCGCGATCTGCATCGCGTCCTTCGCGGGCTTCGAGTCGTCAGTGGTGTTCTCCGAGGAGACCAAGGACCCGAGGCGCACGGTACCGATCGCGACCTACGTCGCACTCGCCGTCATCTCCGGGCTGTACGCGCTGTCGTCCTGGGCGATGACCGTGCCGATCGGCTCGGACAAGATCGTCGAGACCTCGCGCGAGCAGAGTTCGGCCCTCCTGTTCAACCTGGCCGGGCAGCACCTGGGGGCGACCGTCGCCACCATCGGCTCCCTCCTCTTCGTGACGAGCCTCTTCGCCGCGCTGATCGCCTTCCACAACACGATCTCCCGCTACGTCTTCGCCCTCGGCAGGGAGAGGGTGCTGCCCGAGACCTTCGGTCGTACCTCCCCCCGGACCGGTGCCCCGGTCAACGGCTCGGTGGCACAGAGTGTCATCGGGCTGATCACGATCGTCATATACGCGGTCTTCGGCCTGGATCCGGTCGTCCAGCTGTTCTTCACCGTCGGATCGTTCGGTGGCCTGGGACTGCTCATGATGCTGGCGGCCACCTCGATCTCCGTGCTGGTCTTCTTCGCCAAGAACCCCAACGAGGAGAACGCCTGGCGGACCAGGATCGCCCCGGGTATCTCCTCGGTCCTGCTGATCGTGGTCATCGTGCTCGTCATGGCCAACTTCGACACCGTGCTCGGCGTGGCCCCCGACTCCCCGCTGCGCTGGATCATGCCCGCCGTCTACTTCGTCGCCGTGGGGCTCGGCGTCATGTGGGGACTCGCCCTGCGGGCCAAGCGGCCGAAGGTATACGCGAACATCGGGCGGGGCGCCCAGGCGGCCGTGGGAGGGACCGAATGACAGAGATCATTCGCGTTCAGAACGCTCCCGGAGCCGCCGAGACCATCGGCGCGATCATCGCCACCTCCTTCCACGAGCAGGAGATCTCGGCCTGGATGATCCCGCCGGACGACGACCGCCGCCGGGTGATGCCCCCCTTCTTCTCCATGATCGCCGAGAGCGCCCTCATCCACGGCGAGGTCCACGCGACGGCCGACATGTCCGCCGTGGCCGTATGGTTCCGCAAAGGCGCCAAGCCGCTTCCCGAGATCCCCGACCGAGACGCCCGGGTGGAGGCGTTCGCCGGTCCCCACGCGGAGCGCATCGGGCAGATGGGGGAGGAGATGGACAAGCGCCACCCCCACGACCGGCACCACTACCTGGCGTTCCTCGCCGTGCTCCCCGGGCACCAGGGACGGAAGACGGGGACCCGGCTGCTCGAGAAGTACCACCGCGGGCTCGACGAGGCGGGCATACCCGCGTACCTGGAGGCCAGCAGCACCCGCAGCCGCAGGCTCTACCTGCGCCACGGCTATCAGGACCTCGGCGACCCGATGTTCATGCCCGGCGGCCCGCCGATGTTCCCCATGTGGCGCCCGTCGAACCCCTGACCCGAGTGCTGCCCCCCGCTCCCGGCCCATCGTGGGCCGGGGGCGATTCCGGCCCCGTTGTTCTCGCGGCCCGGCCACCGCGTTCCCCCCGCCCCGGCGACCCATGAGGCCCGGGCCACCGTGACACGCGGAACGCGGTGGCTCGATCGGTCGGGCCTTCGGCCAAGCGCGCAGAGTCGCGGAGGGCAGCCGAGCACGGCGACGAAGGGCGGGGTGCTCGGCTGTCTGATGAACACTGCCCCTGTCGGACGATCGTGAGCACTGCTACACCGGCGAAACCGGACTCCGGCCCTACAGCCTTATGAACGCACAGGTCGCGAGATCAGTGGTCGGACATGCCTTAGGTCAGGGCTGCGGGGAGACGGTCATCGTGTCGTGGGACAGGGTGGGCGTCGGCCAGGAGGGGTCGGCCCGCCAATCGGCCCAGGGCGCTCCGAACGCCCCGTGGCGTCCTTCGATCATCGCGATTGCTTGGTCGCGTGCGTGCTGGACATGCTCGTGGGTGCTCTCATCGATGATTCCCAGACGTCGGCTGTGTCGGTATTCGTCTTCGTCTTTCCACGTATAAGACGACAAGTCGGGTGTCACGACGAGGTCGATGACCAGGTCAAAGGTGTCCACCCCGATGGGGGTGCGCTGGTAGGGGCGTTGGAAGTTGACGTACCAGCGGTTCAGGCTGTGGTGTTGTGCGTCGAAGAACAGGTTGACGCTGAAGAACGCCCCGGGTGTGAGAATACTGAGCCAGGTGGTCTCGCACCATGTCCAGTGGTCCAGATCCCATCGGCGGGCGGCGAGGGTGGCGATCGCCGCATCGCGCGCGGTGAGGTCTCCGGTTGTCAGCCAGTCGATCCAGGTGGTGGGGGCGAGGCTTTGAATGCCGGGCCAGTAGGCCAGGACGAGTTCGTCGCCGGTGTCGTGGATGACCCGGTGAGGTGAGGCCGTCCACACCCTGCCCTCGAAGGTATCGCGGCGGATCGCTGTGGCGCCGCCGGGAAAGCGAGCTGTTGCCGGGACCGTCATAAGCGGCATGATGCCACGCCGGTTGCCGTGGTCGAGACCCGGACAGCACGACTGGCTACCGACGCTGGCATGGCCATTTTCCGCCATGCCAGCGGGCGGTGGATGTCCGACGAGAACGCCGGCCACTCCAAGCTCCTAGCCGACAGCGCCGCAGATCTGCTCGCCATCTCGCCACGTATATGCGCGGGATGACCACTGCTCAGGCGAAATCAGTTGGCGGGCTTGCCGAACCAGCGGGAGAGGTGGTCGTCCAGGTCCTGCTGATCGTCGCCGATCCAGGCGACGTGGCCGTCGGGGCGTAGCAGGACGCACGGGACATCCAGTACCGCAGTGGGATCCGCGAGGTAATCGACCCGGTCCGACCAGCCGCCGACGGTCAGGCGTTCGGTGCGGTCCAGCAGCAGGCCGCGGCCGCGATGCAGCAGACCGTAGAGGTGGCCCTGTTTCACGTCGATGTCGCGCAGGCGGCGGCCGAGCAGGTCGGGGCCCTCGCCGAAGTCGTAGCGGATGCCGATCGCGGTGATCTTCTCGATCAGATAGCGGTTCACCTCGTCGAAGTCCATCAGTTCGGTGAGCAGCCTGCGCACGGCCTGCGGGCCCGGTTCGGTGGACAGCAGTTCCATCTGGGCGCGAGTGTTGTCCAGCACGTCCTCGGCGACCGGATGACATTCGGCCTGGTAGGTGTCCAGCAGTGTTTCCGGCGCCCAGCCGCGGATCTGTGCGGCCAGTTTCCAGCCGAGATTGAATGCGTCCTGAACACCCAGGTTGAGGCCCTGTCCGCCGATGGGTGGATGGACGTGTGCCGCATCGCCGGCCAGCAGCACCCGCCCGACCCGATAACGTTCGGCCAGCCGGGTGGCATCCCCGAAGCGGGACAACCAGCGCGGGGAGTGCACGCCGAAATCGGTTCCGGCGATGGTGCGCAACTGTTGTTTGAAATCCTCGAGGGTGGGCGGTTCCGCGCGGTCGCTGACTCCCGCGGCGGGGACTACGACGCTATAGACCCCTTCGCCGAAGGGCCGGAGCCAGAATCGCTGATGGGGCTCGCGGATTTCGGTCACCTTGGCGGCGATCTCCTCCTGCGGCACGCCCACTTCCATCTCGCCCATCAGCGTCTCGGTCCGCGAGGGCTCGCCGGGGAAGCCGACACCGAGCAGTTTACGCACCGTACTGCGCCCGCCGTCACAGCCGACGAGATAGCGCGAACGCAGCCGTTCCCCGTCGGCCAGCCCGACGGTCACACCCTCGTCGTCCTGCTCGAAACCGGCGACCGCGCAACCGCGCCGGACCTGCGCACCCAGTTCGATCGCATGTTCTTCGAGCAGATGTTCGATGACCGGCTGCGGGATACCCAGCAGATAGGCGTACGCGGAATCCAGGCCCGTGGGCGCAGGTTTGGGGATGGCGGCGAAGAAACCGCCGGCCGGACGCTGTCTTCCATGCTGGAGAATGCGATCCAGCAGTCCGCGCATCGCCATCAGCTCGAGACTGCGAATATGCATACCGACTATGCGGACGAACGACGCGGGCTCGGTTTCCTTCTCCAGAACGAGTACCCGCACATCGTGCAGCCGCAGTTCGGCGGCCAGCATCGCACCGGTCGGCCCGCACCCGGCAATGATCACATCGAAGATGAGGGGCGCGCGATCGGCGCCGGAGGCCGGCGACCAGAGAACTCCGGGGACGTCGCCCACCGTGGAGTCACGCTCGACCCTGTCGTTCGACGGCGGCTCGGCGGTGACCTGCTGAGAGTGCATAGGTGTTGCCTTTCGGGAGTGCCTTGTTGGCGAGGCGCTCCCGGCGACACCTACGTCAATCGCCCGACCGTGACGGAAAGGGGGAGCACCCACATCGATACAGCGTTCATGGGTCTCACCTCCTCGGGCGGTGTCACGGTCAACTGCAAGCTACAAGCCCGAGCATCATCTCGTCCAATCCTTTCCCGGCCACGTGATCACGACTCCAAACGGGCCCGTGCGGCTGCAGGGCGAATCCGGCGTGGCGGCCCGGCCGGTCCCGGTCACGGTCGACGGTCTGATCCTGGCGGCCCCCAAGGCGGACCGGATCTCGGTAGGCGCTGCCCTGATGAGGTTCACTCGTGGCCACTACGCGAACTGGTCGTAGGCGAGCCTGACGGCCAGCGCGATGACGACGCACAGCAAGACGACCCGAATGAATCGACTTCCGCTTCTGCGAATCGCACACCGTCACCACCGTTACACAGAGCTACCTTGCGGCTGGTGACACCGACCCGAGCGGGGGCCCGGTAGGGGAGTGAGGGCGGACCTTCCTAAGCTGGCCCGCGACCTCAGTTTCGGGACGATCGAGCCCCGTGAGCGTCTCGTACGGCGCTTCCAAAGCTTCGCCGACGCCGGCCCATGGGCATGGAGGGCGGCGGACGCGGACGCCTTCTTCGCCGAGGCACGCGATCAAGAACGTCAGCCATGCCACACCGCTCAGCTACCAGACCGGCTTACGGCAGTTCTGCGACTACATCACCGATCCGTACTACGGCTGGCCGGCCGAATGCGAGGACTGTTTCAGACGCGCGAAGTAGTCCGGAGCGTGCTTCCGCAGCCGACCGTCATGCCAGGTCAGCCAGAACGGCTGTGAGGAAAATACCGCCGCCGAACCGTGGGATCCGGCCGACAACCGCCGGCAGCGGCTCGACCACTTCATTCCTGAGCGCAGGCCTGCGGCTTCAGGCGCCTGCCGGTCCGCTGTAGTCGGTGGCGGCATAAACCTGCAGGAGCCTCTCGACTCCGCGCAGGAAGGTCTCGCAGATCAGCACCGGGTCGAACAGGCAGCCGGCGGCCATGGCGCCGTCGCGCATCATCACGAAGTGGCGGGCGGCGGGCTCGGCGCCGGTCTCCTGGATCTTGGCCAGCAGTTCCGTGACGGTTTCCAGGAACCATTGGCGGTGGGCGAGCACGGCCTTGCGCACCGGGGACTCGGGGTCGGGATACTCGGCGGCAGCGTTGAGGAAGGCACATCCCCGGAAACCGGGGGACTGGATGCCCTGGGCGATGGACTTGGTGAGGGCCCGGATGGTGTCGGCGGCCGGTAGTCCGGCGGCGACGGCCTCGTCCGCCTGACCCCGCATAGCTCGGTCGACCTCGTTCAGATAGGCGAGGACAAGGTCTTCCTTGCCGGGGAAGTGCCGGTAGAGGGTGGCCCGCGTCACCTGCGCTTCGGCGACGATGCGATCGATACCGACGGCGTGGATGCCCTCCGCGTAGAAGAGCCGGGTGGCCGTGTTGAGCAGCCGGGACCGCGCTTCGGACGGCCGGCCTTCGGATTGGCTGGGCATACCGCCATCCTAGCGGATAGAACGTTCGGTCTTGACAGCCTGTGCCACGGGTTGCATGCTGAGCCGAGACAGAACGTTCGGTCTCGTAAGGGGAGGTTCAGCAGCGGCTCATCGTATTCACGTACGCACCAGTGGCTGCCGCGACCAGGGGCGTCGCACAGCGCCATCCGCCGGCAGCACCTCCACCGGCACGAGCGAGGCGGCGGCCTGGCAGACCATCCCGTCCTGGTACCCGGTCAGACCAGGCCATCGCTGGTCGCCCACCTGATCGAGCAGGCCGACCGCGGGACGCGCTGAACCGCTCTCCTCGTCACTCATCCACTGAAAGGATCATCATGAGCACTATCGCTGCTTCGCCCGGTATTTCCGGGACCGCGTCCGCATTGCGGCGGCTGTACTTCGTCCGGTTCGCGTTCGCCATCGTCTGGGCCCTCGTGATGTTCACAACCGCCTCAAAACTGGGTCCGGTCACGGTCGCTCTGCTCGTGCTCTACCCGCTGTTCGACGCGGCCGCCGCCATCATCGACGCCCGCGCGTCGCGCACCACCGAATCACCTGCCCTGCTGTACGTGAACATCGCGGTCAGTCTGATCACCGCCATCGGCGTGGCCATCGCCTGCGCGTCCGGTATCCCGGCGGTGCTGCGCGTGTGGGGCGCTTGGGCGGTCGTGGCCGGGCTGGTCCAGCTGATCGTGGGTGTCACTCGCCGCAAGATGGGCGGCCAGTGGCCGATGATCATCAGCGGCGGCATCTCCGTACTCGCCGGTGCGTCGTTCATCGTTGGTGCCTCCGCGGACAGCCCGACGCTGATCAACGCGGCCGGCTACGCCATCCCCGGCGGCATCTTCTTCCTCATCTCAGCCTTCCGGCTCGGCCGCGCCGCGAAGGGAAACTGACATGGACAGCAACACTTACGACGTCGTCGTCATCGGGGCCAGCCCGGGCGGCCTTGGCGACGATGGCGTGCAGCCGCCTGTCCGCGACCTTGCGGGCCTCCGACACCCTGCCGGGCCTGTGAATCGTGATCGAGGATGCGGCGGACGACTTCTTGGGGGACGTCGCGGTTGATGAGCCTGGTCCCGAGGGTGTGGCGCCACTGGTGCGGCGTGAGGTGGACCGGCCGCCCCTGTTCGTCGCGGATGTCGCAGCGTCTGAGCCACCTGCGCAGGCCTGCCGGTAGCCGGCGCCGCGCAGCGGTTGGCGGCCCTGCAGGTTCCGTCGCGAGCTGGGAACAGCAGCGGTGCGCCGTCCGGCCACTGGGCTCGGGCGCGCTGCTGCTGCTCGATGATGAGGTGCTGGAGTTCCTCATCGATCGGCACGAGCGCCTCGCGCTTCATCTTGTGGTTGAAGTAGCGCAGGTAGGGTGCCGCGTCGCGGTCGAAGACGATGCAGTCGCGAGGCAGTTTCACGGCATCGGTGATGCGCAGCCCGCAGCGCATCAGAATGATGGTGACCAGCCGGAACTCAGGATGGTTCCACTGGTCGAGGTTGTCGTGACGTTCGAGTTGAGCCATCACCAACTCGCTCAGCGCCCGGGGCAGGCGTTGAGCCGTTGCGAGATAGTCCTCGAAAAACACGACCGCGGTCGAGGGCAGGCTGGCGTCCCAGCCGTGCCGGCGGATCGCGGCGAAGAAGAGGTTCAGCTGACCGATCCGGCCCCGATGCATGCGCCGGTGCTGAGGCCCTCGGCGTGAAGGTCGGCGAGATAGCGTTCCACCAGCCGCCGGTCGACTTGGGCCAGCCCTTCGACGTTGCCGGCGGCGAGGAACTGGCCGAAGCGGGCCAGGGCCTTCGCGCCGGCGGACCCCGTGGCCGGGCTCAGGCCGCTCGCCAACCGCCAGCAAGTCCAGCGCTTGGCGAGCTTCTTGAGCCAGGGCTGCGGAATGTCGTCGAAGCAGATCGTCGTTCGGTAGTCGCATTCGATGTCGAGTTCCTTGAGCCGCCACACGTCGCGGTCGTATTCACTGTCCCAGGCGAGGTGGGGTCGCGGTCGCGCGGTCGAGCGCCGGGAGCGAGTGTGATCCAGATCGGAGTTCAGGGACGAGGGCGTCACAGCTGCACCTGCCGATCTGCTCGGCCCTGACCGATCGGCCACCGACAACCGCTGGATTCGCCGCGATCTACATCAGCCCCCTCAAGGCTCTCATCAACGACCAGTACGGCAGGCTGGACGAGCTCTGTGCCCACCTCGACCTCCCGGTCGCCCGCTGGCACGGCGACGTCGGCTCCCACCTCAAAAGCAAGCTGATCGACCGGCCCCGCGGAATCCTGCTGATCACCCCAGAATCGCTGGAGGCACTGTTCGTCCTGCGCGGCTGGAAGATGGGCGATCTCACCGCTGCGTTGCGCTACATCGTCATCGACGAGCTGCACTCCTTCATCGGAACCGAGCGCGGCGCTCAACTGCAGTCGCTCATGCACCGACTGGACCTGGCCGCGCGCCGCCGCGTTCCTCGCATCGGCCTGTCGGCGACCCTCGGGGACATGCTCCAAGCCGCGGACTTCCTGCGCCCGGGAGCGGGGGAGCACGTCGCCTCGATCGTCTCGACCTCCGACGCCCAAGAGCTGCGACTCCAAGTACGCGGCCACGTCGAGACCGCACCCACGCTCGACCCGCGCGCCCAGGCCGCGCACGAGGCGCTGGGCGCCGACGTCAGCACCGACGACATCACCTCCGGCGGCCGGCTCGCGATCGCCGACCACCTGTTCGCCACCCTGCGCGGATCGCACAACCTCATCTTCGCCAACTCCCGGGGCGCGGTGGAGGACTACACCGACCTGCTCAGCCGCCGCTGCGACACCGCGGGAGTGCCGAACGAGTCCGTGCCCCACCACGGCAACCTGTCCAAGGACATCCGCGAGCACGCCGAGTCCCGGCTCAAGGACCGCAGCCGGCCGACCACCGCCGTCTGCACGTCCACCCTGGAGATGGGCATCGACATCGGCTCGGTATCCTCCATCGCCCAGGTCGGCGCGCCCCCGAGCGTGGCCGCCCTGCGCCAGCGGCTCGGCCGCTCCGGGCGACGCGGCGGCCCCGCCGTCCTGCGGCTCTACATCAGCGAACCCGAACCAACTGTTGAGATCACCAACCGGGGGAGTGGTCCACCATCGGATCCAGAACGGCTTGCCGGTCATGAGAATCTTCAGCAGCGCTGACCTGCCCATATTCATCCGCCAACGCCAAAGCGAATATTTGCCCTGACGACACAGGGGAGAGGCCACCTGTGCGCCGATTTCGTGGACGATGACAGCCGCTGCCATCAAACAGCCAAAGAAAGACACCTGATGGAGCAGGTCAAATAAGACAAATCACTCGGCCGAGTAGATCCCTCGAGAAGACCATGATCGCCAACCGGGCCAACTGAGACGCGAGACCCAACTACATCTACGAAGCAGCCTTCACCGAGCAGATTGAGTGAGACGGCTGCAGAACCGAAGCGGACCAAGTGAGACACCGGACAGGTCGATGTAGATCATTTGGGACGACCATGATCACAAGACGGCTTAGCGATCATGATCACGCGAATCAACTAAGGGCGACTTCTACGCAAAGCGGCATTTGCTGCACGGATTAAGCGAGATGAACACAGAGTCACATGGGATGCTCGAAGTAAGACGACTAGGACGAAGGACGACACGCTTGTACTATTAACTGAATACCAGACAGAAGCTTGATTCTGTTTGGTATAAAACGTGATCATTTCAACGCCTATTCAACCGGCGGCGGCCCGCTTCAGCCGCGATACGTCAACTCCCGGCGCAGTCCGACCACCTTCCGCCGCTGAGCGCTCTTGAGCCGAGTGATCTCCGCAGTCAAAGCGAGAAGCGCATCGTCCGCAGTGCCCCTTATCGGCCTCGTCGACAACGACCTCCCGCGGCGACATGGACCGCTGGCGAAGTTGCTCGATACGCCGCCGCAGGACCTGGTGCCCGTACAGAAACCTCCGCCTCTCGCTGCACAGCCCGAAACGTCATTTCCTGACCAGACGCTTGATGGCCGCCTTCACCTTTGCCTCGAAGACGAAGTCGTTGATCCGCATGCCGAGCGCCTACCGAGTCTCATCCCGCTTTCGGCCGGCAACGCGAACAGCATGCGGTCGCGCAGATTGCCCCGCCACTCCCCCGTGGCACCGTCGTAGGATGTGGCGCTCATACGTGCCGGGTGCTGGGAGGCGCGCCGCCGGCGATGCGAGCCCGGACCTCATTCACTAGGCGCGTAGTCCGCCGCGGTGTGCCGCCCCTCATGGCGGGCGCAACCGCCCTCTCCAGGTCCTACTCCCCCACTCGGATGACTCGCCCGGACCCACGCTGCCCTTGATGCAAGCACCGATGGCCAGGGAAGACCGCTCCATGTTGGTAGAGGTCGTTGCGGAGAGAGTCTCTCTGCACACCCGCCGACGCGTTCTGCCCCGATCCACCGGCCGCCTTTAGTCCGTTATGTCCTAATTGGTTTTA
Source organism: Streptosporangium sp. NPDC005286 (assembly GCF_040607515.1). Lineage (NCBI taxonomy): Bacteria > Bacillati > Actinomycetota > Actinomycetes > Streptosporangiales > Streptosporangiaceae > Streptosporangium > Streptosporangium sp. NPDC005286. The sequence continues at coordinate 16,416 of NZ_JBEXGU010000164.1, forward strand.
AACTTACCGAATGCCTTTACAGTGTAGATTTATAATGAAATGTCGACGAGACGTCGATCTCACTGGTGCTCCGTTCCTCATGCCAGGACCGGGGTGGATCTGCACTTCCGGTAAGGAACGTCGTACTAGTGGGGTGAGGGGATGCGGCCCAGCGTGAGGTAGGCGATCGGGCCGAAGGGCTGGACGAGTAGCAACGGCCACCACAGCGCCTTACGTCCCCGGATCTGTCCAGCTGGCCTGCACCACAGGTCTGCGGCCGCCGTGGCAGTGAGCGACAGCTCTATGGAGGCCAGCGTCAAAATCGCCGCCCGTTGCCGGTCGGAGAGGTCACGCCAGCGCTTGTGCGAACGTGTCATGAGTGCTCCTTGGTTGAGAGCGGTACGGGCTCGATGCGGATCAGTGCGGTCCGCACCTCGCCTGCTTCCTCGGTGATGTCGGGGAGTCCTTGTATCTTCACCTCCATCACACACCCGCAGGAGGGTTCCGGCACCGGCCGAACGTCACCCGCCGCAAGGACCAATGTCTCCCGCGACGCCCCGTAGGTTCGCAGGAGGCCGCCGCCTGGCACGCCGTCCAGCACGGAGAGACGGAGAGAGCGGCCTGGCGGCCGTCGCCCCCTCCTGCCGGTTCACCCGGTCTGATCCCCCGCCGCCGGTTGCCGCACATCCTGCTCCAGGAACACGACGAGGACGTGGCCCGGCTCATCGGCAGGCGATTCACCCACCGCATGCCCTGGCTGCTGCTGGGCCTGGCCAGGGCGATGGCCTCCGCGGGCGCAGACAGGACGCGCGCCCTCGACGGAGCCTGCTCAAGGCGCGTGCACCGCCCGCGGATCCCCGGTCCCCGGACGAGACATCCCTCTCGCGGGCAGGACGCCGGGCTGGCTACGCGATCCGGTGAGTGCCCGCCTGTCGTGCCGCGGCCAGCGCCACACCCCAGTGGCGGGCTCGTTCGGTCTCCCCCTCCAGGAGCGGGCCAGGGGTGCCGGCGACGTAGAAGCTCTGTGAGCCGGTCAGGATCGCGAAACCGTGCCTGCGCAGGCGTTTCTCGGCGCCGTGCCGGGCTGATCCTGGGATCCAGAGGCTTTTGATCCGTGTGTCGAACGCCACCGCCGAGGCCGGGGAGCGGCCGCCCAGGGTAGAGAGCCATTCGCGCAGCCCTTGCCCCTTGGACACCAGGTCGGCGGAAGCCTGCTGGGCGGCCGACTGCCGGGTGCTGGGCCGGCTCATGCCGAAGGCATGAGTGGGCCCGCCGACGACAAGCAGGTCCACGTCGCCGGGGACGGCCTCCGGGGCATTGCCGACCTCGACCAGGTCCACGTCCATCCGGGTGGCCAGTCCGTCGGCGACAGCCTCGGCGATCGCCTGGGTGTTGCCGAACATCGATTCGAAGACCACGAGTGCACGCATCGGGGCCGTTCCCTTCTCCATTGATCTCCATTGACGCCCCGCGGGAGGTGGGGATCTGGGATCCCCCTCCTGCTGTCTTCAGGATGATGATCGTGTCAGCGGTCACCTCGTCGAACGTCCTGCGGACGGTGAGGTGACCGCCGCCCACGCGCGCCGCTTCCATAGCGGCGGTCTACAGCAGCGGTGGGATGACGAGCAGGTCGTCGCTTCCGTGCTCGAGCCGCGAGGTGACGTCGATGACGCCTTCGAGCCGGCGGATCGCCTGAATGAGCCGGACGGCCTGTGAGCGGTGTTCGACCTTGCCTCCGAGTGTCACCACGCCGTTCTCGACGCTGATCGCCACGTCGGTTCCGGTCAGGTCGCGGACGACGGCTTCGGCCTCGGCCCGCAGTTCGGCCTCGGGGCGGTCGAAGACACGCAGCAGGTCCGACCGGTGCAGGATGCCGGCGATGCGGCCGGTCACCGGGTCGATCACCGGGAGCTGTTCGATCTTCTTGTCGTGCATGAGCCGCGCCGCGTCCCGGGCGGGCATGCCCGGGGTGACGGTGATCGCGGGCGAGGTCATCAGGTCCTTCGCCACGACCGCCGCGGCCTTCTCGTGCTCGCGGCGGCGGGCGGTGCTCTCGAAGATCGAGATACTGTGGCGCATCGTGTCGCTCTCCTTGAGCAGCAGGTCGTCCTGGGACACCACCCCGATCGGACGGCGGTCCAGGTCGATGACCGTCACCGCGCCCACGGCGAAGCGCCGCATCACGTTCACGATGTCGGCGAAGCCCGCGTCCTGCCGCACGGCGATGGCGGTGCGGCCCATCACGTCACTCACTTTGATCGGCATCTTCTTCCTCCATTCTCGCGATTCCTTTGAGCGTTCCTATGAGCGGACGACCGCCACGGCGCAGTGCGTGTGGTGGGGGATGTCGTTCGGCCAGCGGTGCACGGTGGTGACGATGTGCAGTGGCAGGCCCGTACGAGCGGCGTCGTCGGCGGCCCATCCGACGGGGCGGTCGCGCCGGTGGAGCCGTCGGTTCCGGCGATGATCAGAGCAGACATGGTTGTTCTTCCTTCCTCTCCCATCAGACCTCGCCGGAAGGCCCGGCCCCAGGGCCACAGGTCCTGATCCCGCCGCGGGAGGACAGGGTCTTTCGCCCCTCACCGGGGGCCGGATCGCGGTCAGCGGCGGATGAGCACGGCCTTCAGCTGGATCCTTCTTTACTCGTCTCCAGGCCGTCCGATGCCCGGCCGTGGATCCAGAGGCCAAAGTCTCGGGGGGAGGTGCTTTTCGGCTCCGGTGCGCCGTGCTCGTCCAGTAGCCGGGCGGCCTCTGCGTCGCTGAGCCCCGCCAGGGTGTCTGCCTTGATGCTCATGTGTCCAGCAGGTCATCAAGGCGAAGGCCACCTGGGTGAGGGACCTTCAGCCCCGGTGATCGCCGCCTCGGCGCGACCGGCATGGGTGGTGTGGGCGGCAGGTCCGCCGGTTGTAGGTGACGGCCGGTGTTCGCCCGGCACGGTGCTCAGCGGGCGCTGGACTGCCTCGGTGGACCAGGGCTGGGGGTCCGTGCGGCGACGGCGTCCGCGACCTGGCCGCGACCGCCACGGCGCAGTGCCGCGGTGATCTCCTGCTGCGTGTGCGTGCTTGTGCAGACGTTCGCACAGTGACCGAACGGCCCGTTTGCCAGGCACTTTCGTCCCATGAGCCGGGTCCCGCCTTCGAGGCGAGCGAACAAGAAGGTGAGCACGCCTTGTGATCATGTCCTGCGGGGGTGGGGCGATCACCGGATCGAGAACCCGTTCCGGTCAGGCAAATACCGGATGTGCCGTTTCGGGCATGGATTCGATCGCGGCATGCGGGGCGAGCATGTCGGCGTTCCGCATCCGGTCGACCTGGTCAGGGGTGACGACGAGGGTGGGGCAGGCCGCCAGGGTGAGGCAGGCCCGTAAAGTCGCCTCCCAGCACGAGGAGGTCGGCCGTCTCGGAGTGGCGCGGCAGTGCTCGCGCGGCCCTGTCACGGCAGAGCAGCGGGCGCACGACGAGTTTCGGGTACCCGGCGCGGACCGTCGCGGCCGCTCGGCTCACGACGGTTTCGGCAATCGCCTTCCGATCTGCCTCCTCGGCGGGTGCCCAGTCGGGCACATGGGGTGCCCGGCACCGCGTGACGTCGCCCCACGCGTGGAGAACGACCAGTTCCGCGCCGCTGCTGCAGGCTTCCCAGGCACCCCAGCTCAGTGCCGCCCACCCGGCGGCCGAACCATCGAAGCCGACCAGGATGCGAGAAAACGACTGCCGGCGTGTCATGGGGTCCTCCGTGATCCGTCCCGTTGCCCCGGTGGCGAAGGGGACTCATTTTCATGCAACCGTGACCGCCTCGGCCCTGGCCAGGGTCGCTGGTGCCCGCGCGCCGGGACCAACCCCCCATCCCGCGCCCCGGTGGTGAC
>NZ_JBEXGU010000165.1:0-20009 GCF_040607515.1 Streptosporangium sp. NPDC005286
GTCCTTGCCGTTGCCGAACGCGTTGGACGCCTCGCCGAAGTTCATGTGCATGCGCATGTCGATGACGTTCATGCCGGATGCCTTGGTGCGCCGGGTGGACGCGCCGGGTGGACGGCGCCGTCAGGCGTTGGCCTCCAGAGCCGTACGGACGGCTGACTCCAGGGCGCCCTCGATCCAGGAGTGCTTGAGCGAGGTGTGCTCGCCCGCGAAGTGCAGCCGCCCGACGGGTGCGGTGATGGCGGGGTGGATCTCGGTCATCTGGCCCGGGGTGAAGACCGCGGCCTCGCCGAAGGCGTAGCGGTTGCGCAGCCAGCTCTGGGTCTGGCCATGGCCGGTGTAGAAGTCGGCGATGCGCTCCCCGTGCACCTCCTGCAGTCCGCGCAGCGCGTGACCGTAGCGCTCGGCGTCGTCCATGGAGTCCCACCGGGAGGCGTCGTCGGCCCATGCGTAGCTGGCCAGCACGACGCCGCCCTCGCTGCCGCGCACCGGGTGTGAGGGGAAGTAGATGAACCTGTTGGCGTTGTCGGTGACCGAGCCGCCGCCCGTCACGTGGCTCGCGGGCCCAGGGCGGTAGCGGGGGCCCAGCTCGCGCTTCCAGTCTCGCTCGTCGAACTCCCACCAGCGCCTGCGGAACTCCAGCAGCACCTTGGTCGCGGAGTCGTAGTGCAGCTCGATCACCGCGCGCCGCTTCGGGTAGGGCAGAGCCGGGGTGATCTCCACGTGGCGCAGCGCGGAGAACGGGATCGTGATGATCGCGAGATCTCCCTCGAACGTCTCGCCCCTGCCCTGGGGCCGGGAGACGGACTCGGTGCTGCCCGTCTCGGTGACCGTCTCGACGCGCACCCCCCGGGCGGTGTGCTGGATCCGCACGGCCCGGCGGTCCATCCGGATGTTCCCGCGCAGCCCGGGCTCCAACCGGTAGGGCAGCTCCCGGCTGCCTCCGGCCATCTCCCAGTAGGTCGCCGACGGGTTGACCAGGCTCCGGGTGAGGAAGGTGTGCATGAACGACAGCGGCAGCCGGGAGGTCAGGTTCTCGATGGTGCCGATGGCGTCGATGGCCGCGTCGCTCAGCCTGGCGTGCTCCCGGAGGAAGCGGTTCATGGAGTGGTCGTCGAAGTCGTACAGCACGCGGGCCCAGCCCTCGATCAGCTCGGGCAGCGGCTTGTCGACCCGCTCGGAGCCGCGGACGACGGAGAAGTAGTCCCTGACCGGATCCAGCGCCTCGTCCAGGATCCTTCCCGCGGTCCTGTCGTCCCTGAGCCCGAACGAGGCGTTGATCTTTCGTGGGTCCCTGGCGTACTCGTCGCGCCGTTGCGAGATGCCGTTGACCCGGATCCAGGTGTGGTTCGCCCGCTGCGGTGCGGTGAACTCCCCGCGGGACGGCCCGGAGCGCCAGACCGGTCCGCGGCGCGAGGTGTAGACGACCGGCGGTGTCGGTCCGCTCGCCGCGTCGCCGGGCCGCACGTCGACGTTGTAGAACAGGCGGCGGGAGATGCCGAGCTTGTCGATCAGCGCGAGGGTGAGCGGGTGGAAGTCGGGGATGCGCATCGCCCCCGCCTCGGCGTACTGCCGTCGGTCGGCGAAACCGGTCCGGAAGGTCTTGATCCGGCCGCCGATCCGGTTGCCGTTGGCCTCGATGACGGTGACCTTGTGCCCGGCCCGCTTCAGCAGCGTGGCGGCCACCAGGCCGGAGATCCCGGCGCCGACGACCAGGATCCTCTTGGGGCTGCGGGTCCTGGGCAGGCCCTTGTCGATCAGCACCCTGAGGTATTCGAGTTTGAGGTCCGCGCCGTCCTCGTCGATCAGCAGCAGATCCCGTGCCACCTTCAGGCAGGTGTCCCAGCGCTCTCCGTCGCGCGGCTCCCGCCGGGTGCCGGTGGGGGCCGGGGCGGCCGAGACCGTGGGAGCCATGGGGGCCACGGCGGAGCCCACGGCCCCCACCGCGCCCAGCCCGGCCAGCCTGGCGAATCCTCGCCGGTCGATACCTGTCACGGCATCCTCCTGTCGCTAGTCACTCTAGGTAATGAGATGACTACTATCGGTTTGCCTTCCGGTGTGCCAGGATCTTCCAGGCTGTGACTCCAACCGATGTGACGGAGCCTGTTTTTTGCGGTTTTTGTCGCAATGGACGGACGGAGGGCCGGTGGGTGGGTGATGGCGCCCGGGAGCGGAATATCAAGCTGGATCGGACAAAAGCTCTTTTATCGGGCAAAACGTGATAATGGACCTCTTTTGCCTAGTTCTCTCTCCTTTTATGTGGGAATGGCTAGATAGCCGACATATCGCACAGGCTGGAGTGAGCATTGAACGCATGGACGTTCGAGGGGCAACCGGGTCCGCTGGGCGACACCACGGTCACCCTGGTCGAGGGTGGCTCCTTCTGCGTGTGCGCGCGCAACGGCGACATCCGGCCCGGCGGGGCGCAGGGTGTCTACCACGCCGACACCCGGCTGCTCTCGCGCTGGGAGCTCAGGGTGGACGAGACGGCGGTGGAGCCCCTCAGGGTGCTGCCGGCCGAGCCGTACCACGCGACGTTCCTCGGCAGGGCCGGCCCCCGCCCGGGGCGGGCCGAGAGCAGTCTGCTCGTGATCAGGGACCGCTACGTCGGCGGTGGCCTCCGTGAGGACCTGACCCTGCGCAACCTGGCCGACGAGCCCGCCGGATGCGTCGTCGACATCCACGTGGCCTCCGATGTGGCGGACCTGTTCGAGGTGAAGGCGGGCCGGGTCAGGCACGTGGCCGACGTGGAGATGACGGCCGACAGATCGGGGCTGCTGATCATCTCCGCCTGCCGCTCGCGCGGCACCAGGGTGGTGGCGGAGCCGGCGCCGTTCGCCGTGCCGGGCATGCTCATCTTCAGGGTCGTGGTGCCCACCCGGGGCGAGTGGACCGTCAGCCTGCAGGTCAACCCGATCCTGGAGGGCGAGGAGTCGCCGGCCTGGTTCTCCACGCGCTATCCCCTGGAGCACGCGGAGCCCGCCAGGCGCCGGGCCGACTGGGAGCGCCTCAGCCCGGTCGTCGTCACCTCCGACCGCCTCCTGGCAAAGGTGCTGGAACGCTCCAAGGAGGATCTCGGCGCGCTCCGGCTCTTCGAATCCGACAGGCCGGAGGAACCGCCGACCATCGCCGCGGGCGCGCCGTGGTTCATGACCCTGTTCGGCCGCGACTCGCTGCTGGCCTCGTGGATGGCGCTCCAGATGGACCAGTGCCTGGCGCTGGGCACCCTGCGCCGCCTGGCCAGGCTCCAGGGCACCGTCAACGACCCGCTCACCGAGGAGGAGCCGGGCAAGATCCTGCACGAGCTCCGCTTCGGGACCCAGGTCGGCGCCTCGCCGCAGGTCGGCCGCGCCTACTACGGCTCGGTGGACTCGACCCCGCTGTTCGTGATGGTCCTGGGCGAACTGCGCCGATGGGGCATGCACGGGGAGGCCGTCGAGGAACTCATGCCGCACGCCGACGCCGCCCTCGACTGGATCAACAGGTGCGCCGACCCGTTCCTGTCCTACCGGCGCAAGACCGACCACGGACTGATCAACCAGGGATGGAAGGACTCCTTTGACGGCATCAACTTCGCCGACGGCACCCTCGCCCGCCCGCCCATCGCCCTGGCGGAGGTCCAGGGCTACGTCTACGCCGCCTACATCGCCCGCGCCCACTTCGCCCACGAGGTCGGCGACGCGACTCTGGAGGAGCAGTGGACGGCCCGCGCGAGCCGGATCAGGGACGCCTTCAACGAGCGCTTCTGGCTGCCGGACCGGGGCTACTACGCCGTCGGTCTCGACGGCGCCGGGCGCGCCATCGACAGTCTCGCCTCCAACATGGGGCACTGCCTGTGGGCCGGCATCGTCGACGAGGACCGGGCCGCACAGGTCGCCGAGCGACTGCTCTCGCCGGAGATGTTCACCGGGTACGGGGTGCGGACCCTCGCCTCCACCATGGGCGCCTACAACCCGATGAGCTACCACAACGGCTCGGTCTGGCCGCACGACAACGCCCTGATCGCGTCCGGGCTGATGCGCTACGGCTTCACGCGGGAGGCGCAGCGGATCGCCTACGGCCTGCTGGACGCGGCCGAGGCCTTCGGCTGGCGGCTGCCCGAGCTGTTCTGCGGGTTCGACCGGGCCGAGTTCACCTGGCCCGTGCCGTACCCCACCTCCTGTTCCCCGCAGGCGTGGGCCGCGGCGAGCCCCATCCAGCTGGTCAGGAGCCTGCTGCGCTTCGAGCCGTGGATTCCCTACGGGCGGGTGTGGCTGGATCCGGTCGGGCTGGAGGGCCTGCGGATCCAGGGGCTGCCGCTCGCGGACTCCAGGGTCACGATCGACGTCGGCGCGTCCGGCGCCGCCATCAGCGGGCTGCCGGACGGGATCACCCTGATCAACGCGCCGCGCAGCCCGCTGACCGCCGCCCTGAGGTAGGTGCACTGACCGTTTCCTTCGTCTCTCTCCAGGTGAGGTCGCCATGGTTTCTTCCAGAGCTGTCCCGGGCTGGTCCAACGGCATGCGCATCCTGATGGTCGCGCCGCCCTGGTACGACGTACCGCCCCACGGCTACGGGGGCATCGAGTCGATGGTGGCGGGCCTCGTCGCCGGGCTGACCCGGCGCGGGCACGACGTCACGATGATCGGGGCGGGCACGGCGGGGACGCCGGCGCGCTTCCTGGCCACCTACGGGCGGGCGCCGTCCGAGCGGATCGGCGAGGCGCTGCCCGAGGTCCTGCACGCCGCCAGGGCGTACGCGATGAGCTCGAAGCTCGTCGTGGACGTGATCCACGACCACTCCCTGGCCGGTCCGCTGACCGCGCCCGCACAGGCCGTGCCGACCATGATCACCTGCCACGGCGAGGTGGGGGGCGAGTACGGCGAGTACTACCGGGTGCTCGGCGCGGGCATGTCCATGGTCGCCATCTCCGAGGCCCAGCGGCGCATCGCCCCCGACCTGAACTGGGCGGGGGTCGTCCATAACGCCGTCGACGTCGAGGCCTTCCCCTTCAGGGAACGCAAGGAGGACTGGACGCTCTGGCTGGGCAGGTTCAGCGAGGACAAGGGCGCCCACCTGGCCATCGACGCCGCCCGTGCGGCCGGGCGGCGCATCCTGCTGGCCGGCAAGCTCACGGAGAAGACCGAGCACGACTACTTCGACGCCTACGTCAGGCCACGTCTGGGTCCCGACGCCGAATACGTCGGCGAGGCCGACACCGCCCGCAAACGCGAGCTGCTGGCCGCGGCCAGGTGCCTGGTCTTCCCGGTCCTCTGGGAGGAGCCGTTCGGGATGGTGATGATCGAGGCCATGGCCTGCGGCACGCCCGTGGTCGCCCTGGGCCGGGGCGCGGTGCCCGAGGTGGTCGTGGACGGGGTCACCGGATTCATCCGGAGCGCCCCCGCGGAGCTCCCCGCCGCCATCGAGGCGGCCGGCGTGCTCGCCCCGCACGCCTGCCGCTCCCGGGCGGAGCGTTTCTTCGGGGTGGAGACGATGGCCCGCGCGTACGAGGCGATCTATCGCAGGGTGATCGCCGGGCCGTCGAGGCGGGCAGGAGAGCGCGTCGCGGCGAGCGCGACGGAGAGCGCGGCGGGGAGCAGGGACCTGGCCATGCCAGTCAACTGAGCGGCGCTCTATGTTGGATCACGGCGCGGCCGGCACCGGACCGGTCGCGTTGTGAATCTTGATGGAGGGACGTCCATGGGTGAGTTCGTGCGGGTGGAGAAGGCTGACGGGGTCGCGACGATCAGGCTCGACCGGCCGAAGATGAACGCGCTCAACCGGCAGGTCCAGTTGGAGATCGCCGAGTGCGCCCGGCAGGTGGACGCCGACGGGGACGTGAGCGCCGTGGTCGTCTACGGGGGACGGGTCTTCGCGGCCGGTGCCGACATCAAGGAGATGGCCGACATGTCGTACGCGGACATGGCGGTCCACTCGCGGACCCTGCAGGACTGCTTCACCGCCGTCGCGAGGATCGGCAAGCCCGTCGTCGCGGCCGTGACCGGCTACGCGCTCGGTGGCGGCTGCGAGCTGGCCCTGTGCGCCGACATCAGGATCGCGGGGGAGTCGGCCAAGCTGGGCCAGCCCGAGGTCCTGCTCGGCCTCATCCCCGGCGCGGGAGGCACCCAGCGGCTGCCCAGGCTCATCGGCCCGGCCAAGGCCAAGGATCTCATCTTCACCGGACGCCACGTGGCCGCCGACGAGGCGCTGGCCATCGGCCTGGTGGACCGGGTGGTCCCCGACGACGAGGTGTACACCGAGGCCCTCGCGTACGCGGCCCAGTTCGCCGGGGGGCCGTCCCTGGCGCTGCGCGCCGCCAAGCAGGCGGTCGACCACGGCCTGGAGACCGATCTGGACACCGGTCTGGAGATCGAGCGCCTGCAGTTCTCCGGCATGTTCGCCACCGCCGACGCCGGGATCGGCATGCGCGCCTTCTCCGAGAGGTCGAAGGCCGAGTTCACCGGCCGCTGAGGCATTCAGCCGGCTTGCTGGGATCGGTCATGGATGATTAAAAATTGCCGGTATCGTGCCGGATTATGGTGCGGTTGGTGAAGCGTGCGCTGGTGCCCGCTCCGCTGCGGCGGGCGGTCCTCGGCTGGTTCGATTCCCGGTACATCTCCAGGGCGGATCACCGGCAGGACGTCAAGGACGCGCTCTGGGAGGTCCAGACGCTGGCCAGGGAGGTCACCTCGCTGCGCGCGGAGGTCGTCGAGCTCCGCGCGCGGGTGGCCGGGGTCGCTCTCGACCCCGCGCGGGCCGGGCGCTGGGACGACGCCCACCGGCTGGCCCAGGAGACCGCGGTCGCGCTGGACGGGGTCCTCCAGAACGAGGTGCTGCTCTGGCAGGCCGTGGACCGCGCCGCGGGAGAGGGCACGGGCCGGGCGGCACTCCCCGGGGCGCGCGGGAGCGTTCCAGACAGGGCCGCCGGGGGCACCGCGTGAGAGTGACCTGGAGTGCGGACGGCGGCACCTGGCACCTGGCGTTCCGGCTGGACCCCGAGGACGACGTCACCGGCCTCTGCGCCGACGGCCAGCCGCTGAAGCTGGCCACGAACTCGTTCCGGGTCGAACTGCCCCGCGCCCCGCGTGACATCCATCCCGACCTGCTCGCCCTCGCCGCGTGGACCGTGGTCGCGCCGTGGACCCGGCGCCGCGTCGTCTTCGACCGGCCGATCTCACCGGAGCTCGCGGGGGCGATCGGCGACGGCTGGGGGATCGAGGCCGGTCCCGAAGGCGGACGGGCGCGGTCGGGTGACAGGCTGGCGATCTCCTACAGCGGCGGGGCGGACTCGGTCGCGGTGGCCGCGATGCTGCCCGACGCGCCCTTCGTGCACTTCCAGAGGGTCTCCCACCCGCGGGTGCCCAACCGGTGGACCCACTACCGCTCCGACGTGCTGGCCTCGCTGGCCGCCAGGACCGGGCGCGAGCTGACCGTCGTCCGCTCCGACCTGGAGTTCACGCTCGCCGAGCCGCGCCCCGGCTACCCCGAGCACCACGCGGTCGCCGCCGGCGCGCTGCTGCTGGCGGACGAGCTCGACCTGGGGGGCCTGGCCTTCGGCTACGAGCTGGGCTCGCGCTGGCTGGGAGGCGACCGCTACCTGCTCCGCTACACACCCGACAACCCGATGTGGGCGCCGCACGGCGCCTGGGGGCGGGCGTTCGCCGCGGCCGGTCTGCACATCGTGCTCCCGGTGGGCGGGGTCAGCGAGGCCGTCACGATGCGGCTCGCCCTCGGCTCCGAGCTGCGCGGGCAGGTCCGCTGGTGCCTGCGCGGGGTGAGCGGCCCCTGCGGGACCTGCGGCAAGTGCCTGTACAAGGAGCTCATCCAGGCCGCCGTCGAGCGCCGCCCGCTCCGCACCACGATCACCGCGGGCCGCCCGGTCGCCCGCAGGTGGCAGCAGCCGCCGCCGTACGGCGGCCAGGAGATGATCGAGTACGGCTGCGCCAGGGTGCCCGGCATCGAGGACACCGTCTTCGGCGCGGCGGCCGGGTACCTGCGCGCGAGCGAGTCCTCCACCGCCTGGCTGGACCGCTGCTACCGGCCCGCGATCGCGGAGATCCCCGAACCGTGGCGCAAGCAGGTTCACGACTTCGTGGATGGGGAGATCGGTTTCATGAACGAGGACGAGGTGCGGCGCGTCGAGACGTGGGGGACGGCGTGAAGGTGTACGTCTCGGTCGACATGGAGGGTGTCACCGGTCTGACCGACCCCGAGGAGATGCAGGCCGGAGGGCGGGGCTACGAGCGTGGCTGCGAGCTGATGACCGGCGACGCCAACGCGGTCATCGAGGGGGCGTTCGACGCGGGCGCCACCGCGGTACGCGTCAACGACGCGCACGGCTCGACCAAGAACCTCAGGATCGACCTGCTCGACGAGCGGGCGACCCTGCTCCGTGGCCCCGGCAAGCCGATGCGGATGGGGCAGGGACTCGACGCGAGCCACCGGGCGGCCTGCTTCGTCGGCTACCACGCGCGGGCCGGTGTCCAGCACGGCGTCCTCAACCACACCTGGATGGGCAGGGAGATCCAGAACCTCTACCTCAACGACGAGGTCTGCGGCGAGACCCGTCTCGTCGCCTCCTTCGCCGGGGCGCTCGGCGTGCCGGTGGCCCTGGTGACCGGGGACGAGGCGGTCTGCGAGGAGGCCAGGGAACTGCTCGGCGACGTGGAGACCGTCGCGGTCAAGAAGGGGATCGACAGGTTCGCCGCCGAGCTCCTGCCGCCCGCCGTCGCCCAGGCCCGCATCCGCGAGGCCACCGCCCGTGCGCTCGACCGGGTGGCCGACTTCCGCCTCTGCGCCCCCGAGCCGCCGTTCACCCTCGGCGTCGAGTGGAACTCCACGGCCATCGCGGCCGGATGCGCGATCATTCCCGGCGTGCGGGCGGTGGGCCCCCGGCACACCGAGTTCAGCACGGACGACTTCTCGCAGATCATGGCCCTGCTGGGAGTCTTCGCCATGATCGGCGGTCAGGTCGCCTGCGGCAGCGGCATCTATGGCTGATCTCCCTCTACGTCCCCTTTGAAATGTCCCCGTTGAAATAGCCCCCCGGACGGTTCCCGATGCCCTTGACGATTTTCGATGAGTGACGAGACGGGGCCTGTCGCCCAGGCCGCCACGGCCGGAGGCGGAGGACTGACGCGCAGGGCGCTGCTGGTCGGGGTGGGCGCGGCCGGGGGTGCCGGGGCCATGTTCGCGGCCATGGGCGCGCTCGGCCTCGCCCCAGAGTCCCAGGAGAGAGAGTTCACCCCTCCGCAGCCCTCCGACTTCTCCCTCAGCGGCAGAGCGGCGGCCAAGGTGGTCGTCCTCGGCGCCGGCATCACCGGGCTGACCTGCGCCTACGAGCTGGGCAAGGCCGGATACGACTGCACGCTCCTGGAGGCGTCCGACCGGGTGGGCGGCAGGAACCTCACGCTGCGCGCGGGCGACCGGCTGGACGAGCTGGACGGCGAGACGCAGACGGCCGCGTTCGAGGAGGACACCTACTTCAACGCGGGGGCCGGGCGGATCGCGCCGTGGATGGTCACCATGGACTACTGCCGCGAGCTGGGCGTCCCCATCGAGACGTTCGTCAACAACAACGCCTCGGCGTACGTCTACAACGAGAACATGAGTGCCCCGGTCCGGGCGCGTACGGCCCGCGCGGACCTGTACGGCTACGTCGCGGAACTGCTGGCCAAGGCGAGCAGCGCCGGCGCGCTGAACCGCAGGCTCACCGCCGACGACCGCGAGCGGCTGGCGGAGTTCCTGCGGCGCTTCGGCGACCTCGGATCCGATCTCAGCTACCGAGGGTCGGAACGGCGGGGCTTCGAGACCTATCCGGGAGTGGACCAGGGCGTTCCCCTGGGCGCGGCGCCCTCGCTGCGGGACGTGCTCGCCGCGGGCACCGGCAGGGCCGTCACCGTGGACTTCGGCTACGACCAGGCGATGCCCATGTTCCAGCCGGTGGGCGGCATGGACGCGATCGCCGTCGCGCTCGCCGACGCGGTCGGCCGCGACCGGATCAGGACCGGCACCCGGGTCACCGGGATAAGGAACCTGCCCGACGGGGTGGAGGTGACCCACCAGGGCGGCACGGTCCGCGCCGACTACTGCATCGCCTCCCTGCCTCCCCACCTGCTCGCGCGCCTGCCGCACAACCTCGGCACCCCGGTCACCGCCGCGCTCCGCACGCCCGTACCGGTCTCCGCCGGAAAGATCGGGCTGGAGTACGGCAGGCGCTGGTGGGAGATCGACGACCGCATCTACGGCGGTGTCACCGAGACCGACCTGGACATCACCCACATCTGGTACCCCTCCCACGGCTACCACTCCCGCAGTGGCCTGGTGGTCGGCTACTACAACGTCGGGCAGAACGCCGATCTTTACGGCGCGCTCTCCCACCGCGACCGTCGAAGCCGGGCGCTCACCCAGGGCAAGAAGATCCACGGTGAGAAGTACCGCGCCGAGCTGCGCTCCAGCATCTCGATCGCCTGGCGGCGCAGGCCGCACATCGAGGGCGGCTGGGTGGGCTGGCCCTCCCACGAGGGTGCTTTCACCCTCCTCCAGCGCCCGGCGGGGCGGGTCTACTTCGCCGGGGACTGGCTTACCCAGCTGATCGCCTGGCAGGCCGGCGCGATGGAGTCGGCGAGGAGGACGGTCACCGAGCTGCACCGCCGGGTGCTGAGCGCGACCTCCTGAGTTCTCCGCCGCGGCCGTAAGGTTTTCGGTGCGAAGGAAATCTGAGGGAGATGAGACGGCGATGGCGATCGGAACACTGGACTGGACGAGTGCCACCGAGCGGCTGGACCTGCTGGCCGAGCCGGTGGCGCGAGCGGCCGACGGGCTCGACGGGGTCCTCGGCGAGATCAAGGTCGCCGAGATCGACCCGGAACTGGCCGACACGGCGGCCTTCTGCGAGCGCTACGGCGTGGACCTGGGCGAGTCGGCCAACTGCGTGATCGTGGCGGCCAGGCGCGCGGGGGAGGTCCGCTACGCGGCGTGCATGGTGCTCGCCACCATGCGGGCCGACGTCAACGGGGTGGTCCGGCGTCACCTGGACGCGCGGAAGATCTCGTTCGCGTCGATGGACGACGCGGTCACGCTGACCGGCATGGAGTACGGCGGGATCACCCCGCTCGGGCTGCCCGAGGAGTGGCCGGTGCTCGTCGACGAGGCGGTGGCGGCCCATCCTGAGGTGGTGATCGGCAGCGGGGTCCGCCGCTCCAAACTGGCGGTGTCGGGCTCCCTGCTGGCCGGGTTGAAAACGGCGCAGGTTCTCCGCCTGGCGAACTGAAGCGAAAATGAGATTAAGTGAGGGCGGGAATCGGGAAACCGTCGGGGTTCTGTGAACGTTATTCAGTCGGAAAATGTGGCCCGATGGTTCATCTCATGGGCGGGGTCTAAGCCGATATGGTGCTTCATGCCATGAATCAGGACGACCGATTGGGCCCTTACCGGCTGCTGCGGCGGCTCGGTGAGGGCGGTATGGGTGTGGTTCACCTCGCGGTCGACCCACAGGGCCGACAGGTCGCGGTGAAGGTGCTCCGCGCCGAGGTGGCGGGCGACGACGTCGCCCGTCGCCGTCTTTCGCGTGAGGTCGAGACGATGCGGCGGGTGCGCAGCGAGCACATCGCCGAGGTCATCGACGCCGATGTGACCGGCCACCGCCCCTATATCGTGACACGATATGTCGCCGGCCGGCCGCTGGACGAGGTGATCAAGCAGGACGGCCCCATGGAGCTGCCCGCGCTGCTGCGGGTCGCGCACGGTGTGGCGTCGGCGCTGGCCGCCGTGCACTCGGTCGGCGTGATCCACCGCGACCTCAAGCCCGGCAACGTCCTCATCCTGGACGGCCAGCCGGTCCTCATCGACTTCGGCATCGCCCAGGCCGTCGACGCGACCAGGCTCACCCAGACCGGCATGTTCATCGGCACGCCCGGTTACCTCGCCCCCGAGATCATCGAGGGACACGAGGCCGGCCCCGAGGTCGACGTGCACGCCTGGGCGGGCACCCTGGTCTTCGCCGCCACCGGCCAGCCGCCCTTCGGCAAGGGCACGCTGGAGATGATCTTCTACAACATCACCGCGGGCAAGGCGAACGTCGAGGCCGTCCCGCGTGAGCTCCAGCCGGTGCTGCGGGCCGCGCTTCAGCGCGACCCGGCCAGGCGGCCTTCGGCCGCCGACCTGGCGGCGCAGGTGGGGCGCCTGCTGCCGGACACCGGCCGGTCCCGGGTGCCGGACGAGATCACCACGGTCGCGGAGTTCGACGACCCCGCTCCCGGCTTTCGCGGCGCCCCTGACCCGGGTTTCCGCGGTGATCCCGGTTTCCGCGGCGACCCGGGTTTCCGCGGCGACCCCGGCGACGTGCCGACCCCGGTGGCGTCCCGCCCGGCGGTCCCACCCACCCCCTGGCCTCCCGCCCCCGTGGCCCAGCCCCACGAGTACGTCTCGCTGCTCGGCGAGGAGCAGCCCGACCCGTGGCCGACCCGCCGGGTGACCCCCGAGGAACTGCGCCAGGCGGCGGCCCAGCAGTCCGCGCATGACCTGCCCACCGGCATGCTCGCCCCGGAGGACGTGCCCACCCGCACCCCCGGCGCGGTCCAGGGCTCCCCGCCCGTCGCGGGTTCCGCACCCGGCCCCGCCGTCCGTGACCAGCCGGGGGCGAGGGTCGACGACCAGGGCTTCACCGCGCCGGTCCCCGACGGGGACATCCCCACCCAGCGGGTCCGCCCCCAGGACCTGCAGGAATACATCCGTCAGTACACCAACCAGCCGGGCCAGCCGGGCCAGCCGGGCCAGCCGGGCCAGCCGGGCCAGCCGGGCCAGCCGGGCCAGCCGGGCCAGCCGGGCCAGCCGGGCCAGCAGAACCAGCCGGGCCGGCATGGTGGCTACCAGGGGCAGCCGGGTCAGCAGGGCCGGTCGCCGCAGGTGGGCGCCCCGCAGCCGTACCCGCAGCGGCAGGCCCCGTTCGATCAGCAACAGACCCCGCACGTCCGCACCCCCGCACCCCCGCCCTACCCCTACTCGCACTCGCAGCCCCCCACGCAGGCCCAGCAGCCCCCTCAGCAGTACCCCCAGCAGGCCCAGCAGCACCCCGCGCCGTTGCCGCTCCACCCCGGGCAGCGGCCGGGGCACGCATTGCAGCGTTCCAAGGCGTACGGGGTGGTGAGCGTGCTGATGCTGGTCATCATGACGGTCGCGGCGGTCATCGCCCCGCTGATCGTCGCCGCGGTGGCCATCCCGGTGGCGATCCTGCTTCGCGCCGCCGACATCGCCCAACCGGCCCTGAACGCCCGCAGGACCGCCGGTGAGGCGGCTACCGACGTCTTCCGGGTGCTCGGCCAGCCGGCCGCGCTCCTGAAGTCGATCGGCATCACCATCGCCCTGGTGCCGTACGCGCTGATCCTCGGCCTGCCGGTGACGCTCCTGCTCGCCGTGCTGGTCGGGAGCATGCCCATCACCAACACGCTGAGCTGGGGCGCGGCCGTCGCGCTCTGGACCGTCTGCGCCGGACCGGGTGTGGAGGGCCCCAGCCGCCAGATGCGACGTACGCTGGCATCACTGCTGCCGTCACGCGGCGCGGCCATGATCGCCGCCGCGGTGCTGGGCGCGGTGGCGGCGCTGATGGTCTTCCTGGCGATCGGCACCGTGGGAGACAGGGCACGGCCGGCGGTGTGGACGCCGGTCGACGTCGGGACGGTGGTGGACGAACTGAGCGACCTACGAAAGAAGGCGGCGTGATGACGGGGGACACGCGGGCGCCCGAGCGGCTGGGCCCGTACCGGCTGCTCAGAAAGATCGGCGAGGGCGGCATGGGCGTCGTCCACCTCGGGGTCGACGAGGACGGGCGCGAGGTGGCCGTCAAGGTCCTGCACCCGCACGTGGCAGCCGACCTCAAGGCCCGCGACCGGCTCACCCGCGAGGTGGAGACCATGCGGCGGGTGCGCAGCCCGCACGTCGCCGAGGTGCTCGACGCCGAACTGACGGCCAGGCAGCCCTACATCGTGACCCGGTTCGCCCCCGGGCGCACGCTGGAGGAGACCGTCCTGCAGGACGGTCCGCTCCCCGCGGACCAGGTCATCCGGCTGGCGCAGGGCATGTGCGCGGCACTGGTGGCCATTCACGCCGCCGACGTCATCCACCGCGACTTCAAGCCGTCCAACGTGATGATCGTCAACGGTGATCCGCTGGTCATCGACTTCGGTATCGCGCACCTGGTCAACGCGACCAGGCTGACCCAGACCGGCATGTTCGTCGGCACCCCCGGCTACCTCGCCCCGGAGATCATCCGCGACTCCGAGATCACCCAGGCGGCCGATGTGCACGCGCTGGCCTCGACGGTCTTCTTCGGCGCGACCGGCCAGCCGCCGTTCGGCACGGGTAGCTTCGAGGTCGTCTGCTTCAACATCATGGAGGGCCGGGCAAACGTCGACAGGGCCCCCGGGTGGTTGCGCGGCTGGCTCAAGCGGGCACTGGCCGTCGACCCCGCCGCCCGGCCGTCCGCGACGGAGCTGCACCGGATGGCCCGCGCCCTCGACCCGACGGTGACGACCTTCCACGAGACGCCGCCCACCGCCGTCCTCGACGGCGGGACGAAGGTCCTCAACACCGACGGCACCAGGATCCTGGACGGCCAGAGCCCGCCGCCCCCGCCGAACGGCACTCGTGTCCTGCCGCAGGACGAGGGCTACGCCGACCTGCTCCCGCCGGTCGAGTACGCCAAGCCGGAGCGGCGCGAGCGCAGGCCGAGGCAGGAGTCCGGCCAGGCGTCCGGCACGGGGACCGCCCCGCCGCCGTACGTCCCGGCCCCCCAGCCGCCGCCCTACGTCCCCGCGCCGCCCGCGGCGCAGGCCAGGGGCGCGGCACCGCCGCCCTACCCCGACCAGCGGGTGGCCGGCTACCCGGCGCCGCCGCCGACCGGCCCGTCGAGGCACTATCCGCCGCCGGTCCAGGCACGGCCGCACACCCCGCCGCAGGAGCGGCCCGCGCCCAGAACCCCGCCGCAGGAGCGCTACCGCGCCAGCCACCCGCTGGCCGCGTTCCTGCTGCTGACGATCCTGGTGGCGGTGGCCTGCGTGCTGCCGGTGGTGGTGAGCGTGTTCGCGCTGGCCGCCGCGCTCTGCCTGCGGGTGGGGGAGTACCTGTTCGGGGACCTGGTCCAGCGCCGCTCCATCAGGGGCAGCAGCGCCACCGACCCGCTGCTCGCGGTGCTCGGCACCCCATGGGCGCTGATCAAGGCCGCGTTCACGACACTGGTCACCGCGATGCTCTCCGCCATGTTCGGCATGTGCGTGTGGGGGTTCCTGGTCTACGCGGGCGACATGAACAAGAACCACGCGGCCGCCTACGCGGCAGGCGCCTTCGCGGCCGGGCTGTTCGTCCTCCCCGGCGGCGGCAAGCCGCGCAAGGCCGTCGCCCGCGCGCTGAGCGGGATCATCCGGAGCCCCGGCGCGGGCATGGTGACCACGATCATCCTGGGCACGCTGGCGTTCTTCGCGGTGATGGCCGCGGTGAGCGTGGTGCCCTCCTTCCTCCCGTGGCAGCAGCCGACCGATGTCGTCGACAACCTCACGACGCAGTGGCGGCAGTCGGCGAACGAGGGCGCGATGGGCGTGCTCGATCTCATCGGCGGCCTCCTCGACGACCTGATGACAAGCCTCGGCCTCGGGTTCCTGACGTTCTGGAGGTGACGATCCCGCCGCCGGCGGAGGCGAGGCCGTCTCAGCTCCACAGGTAGGCCATGCGCCGCCGGTAGCGGCGGCCGGCCAGCTTGCGGAGCAGCAGCAGATCCCTGGGAGCGTGCCGGCGCAGGTGCTCCTCGACGTCGGCGGGAAGGTCGAAACCGATCCAGGCCACCAACTCCGTCAGGCTCCGCAGACCGTACAGTCTGCGGATGTCCCGCTCTATCTTCGCCGCCTCCTCCGGTGTGATGTGGGTCATCATCAGCGGGATGCCCTCGGTCTCCTGGCGGGTCAGGTGGGCGCCCAGCGTGTCGGCCAGCGAGCGGAGCGCTCCGGTCAGCCTGGCACGCCTCTCCTCCGTGGGGTGGCGCTCGAACACGGTGAAGGCGCTCTGGGTCTCCCCGATCCACCGGTCGATCTCCCGGTGCTCGGCCTCCAGCGAGTCGATCATCCCGGTGGCCTCAGGCGCCCGCTGTCTCAGCAGGGGCGAGACCGTCGTGCCCTGGCTGCTGTGATGGTGGTGCAGCACCAGCAGCACCCATTTGAGGTGCTTGGCCAGGGCTCTGACGCGGCCTCGGTCGGTCAACCGCACCTGGCACACGGCGGTCAGCAGGCGACCGAGGTCGCGGCGGAAGCCGTAGTGGGCCAGATAGATGTTCGTCATGTCCAGCGGGCCCTCCACCGCCGCCGCCTGGCCGGGGAGCCTGATCTGCGGGACGGAGGGGGGACGCTTGGTCGTCAATGGGGTTCTCCTCGTCCGGGGATGGTGACGACAGTATGGCCCCTGCCTCTTGGTGACCCTTGGAGCTCAATGTCAAGCCGGTCCCGGGCTCGGCTGCGAGATGTGGCCGAGGGAAAACGTCCAGCTTGCGTCTCGTGCCCGCCCGTGGAGGTTTCCTGGCCTCCAGTTGATGCGGGATCGCCCTCTCTGCGGCACGATGGAGGAGATCCACCGGAAGGAGTCGCATGGTTGCGCCGGACGGTGAACGTCTTGGCCCCTACCGCCTGCTGTCGAGACTGGGGGCCGGAGGTTTCGGCGAGGTCCACCTGGCGCTGGACCCCGAGGGGCGTACGGTGGCGGTCAAGATCCTGCATCCCCACGTCGCGGCCGACGCGACGGCGCTGACCAGGCTGGCCCGCGAGGTGGAGACCATGCGGCTGGTCCGGGGCCCGCACGTCGCCGAGGTCCTGGACGCCTCCCTTGACGGGGCACGCCCCTACCTGGTCACCCGCTACGTGCAGGGTCGCCCGCTCAGCGAGGTGGTCGGCGCGGACGGGCCGGTCGCGGGCGACGATCTCGTACGGCTGGCGCGCGGTCTGGCCGAGGCCGTGGCGGCCGTGCACGCCGCGGGGGTGGTGCACCGCGACCTCAAACCCGCGAACGTGATCCTGACCGACGGCGAGCCGGTCGTCATCGACTTCGGCATCGCCTGCGCGCTCGACTCGCCCTCGGTCACCGCCTCGGGGGCGGTGCTCGGCACGCCCGGCTACCTGGCGCCCGAGGTGCTGGAGGGCACCGGGTCAGGTGCCGAGGCCGACGTCTTCGCCTTTGGGGCGACGCTGGCGTACGCGTCCACGGCGCGGCACCCCTACGGCACGGGCCCGGCGTCGGCGATCGGCTACCGCGTCGTCCACCACCCTCCCGACCTCGAAGGCGTTCCCGGCTGGCTGGAGCCGCTGCTGCGGGAGTGCCTGCTGCGCGACCCCGCCGCCCGGCCTGACGCGGGCGCGCTGCTGGCCCGGCTGGGTGCGGCCCCCGTGGTGGGCCCGCCGCGGCCCCGTGCCGTGGTGGAGAGCGGGATGCACGGCCTCACCACCCGGGAGTGGCGGCCGGGCGATCGCCCCCGCCCGCAGAAGGGCAGGCCCACGCTGGAGGAGGCCCGCGAGCGTCGCAGAGTCGTGCTGCACCGCCGCTGGGTCGTCGGCACCGGCCTGCTCGTCTCGCTGATGGCCGCGACCGCCAGGGAGCCACTGCCCGAGGTGGCCCTGCTGCTGCTGACCGGGTACGGCTCGGCGATGCTCGTCGACGCGGGCATCGCCCTGTTCGCCCACAGGGACCGCGGGCGCACGATCCTCGCCCTGTCCGCGGGAGCCGGGGCCGTCGCGCTGTGGGCGGCCCTCAGCGCGTTCTTCAGCACGATCACCCTGGCACTCGCGCTGGGCACCGTCGTCTTCGTCCTGGTCGGGATCCTGGTGGCCAGCTGAACGGGCAGGGCTCCCCAGGCCGGTTCCCGGGTACGTTTCCGTAGTGAGGGGCCCGCGCGCAGGTACCGGAATATAGTTCGGTATGGTGGTCGAGGGTCCCCTGGGGACTCTGGGGTCCCGGTCGTGAGCCGTCCGGCCTGGCGGTTTGCGGCCAAGCTACTGGGAAGTAACATAGGCTCGGGGTAGGGACGGGCGTGTCCCAACCGGGCCACCCGCTGCCACACCGCTCTCGGGCACCTGGCAGTCTTGGCACAGTGTGCACGTGCCCCGCGTGTACGCACCGAGTATCCGGCGCCAACCGCAGTGACGCGGTGGCGTAAGCGACCACGGGAGGTCGGCCACCAGCCATGAACATCGTCGTCTGCGTGAAGCAGGTCCCCGACACGGCGACCGAGCGCAAGCTGAAGTCCGATGACAAGACGCTCGATCGCGACGCCGCCGACGGCGTCATCAACGAGTTGTGCGAATACGCGGTCGAGGAGGCGCTGCGCCTGAAGGAGGCTCATGGCGGTGAGGTGACCGTTCTCACCATGGGTCCCGACAAGGCGAGCGACACCATCCGCAAGGCCCTGGCCATGGGGGCGGACAAGGCTGTCCACCTGGTGGACGACGCGCTGCACGGCTCGGACGCGCTGGGCACCTCGCACGCCCTGGCGCAGGCTCTCAAGAAGATCAGTTTCGACCTGGTCGTACTTGGCTCGGAGTCGACGGACGCCCGCACCGGGGTCCTCGCCGCCATGCTGGCCGAGCGCCTCGGCGTGCCGCAGCTCACCTTCGCCAATCAGGTCCAGATCGACAAGGGCGCCATCTCCATCCAGCGCGTCACCGACTACGGCTACGACAGGGTCGAGGCCTCGCTGCCCGCCGTCGTCTCCGTGGTGGAGAAGATCAACGAGCCGCGCTACCCGTCTTTCAAGGGCATCATGGCCGCCAAGAAGAAGCCGGTCGAGAAGCTCGGCGTCGCCGAGGCCGAGATCGACGCCTCCCGGGTGGGTCTGGTCGGCTCCTGGAGCGAGGTCGTCGACTTCGCGGCCGCTCCGCCGCGCGCGGCGGGCACGGTGGTCAGGGACGAGGGCGACGGTGGCGTGAAGGCCGCCGACTTCCTCGCGTCGAAGAAGTTCGTCTGAGAGCGGGGGTAGCTGGAAATGTCTGAGATTCTCGTTCTGGTCGAGCACGTCGAGGGCCAGGTCAAAAAGGTCACCCTTGAGCTGCTGACGCTCGCCAGGAAGCTGGGTGCTCCGTCGGCGGTCTGGACCGGCGCGGGCTACGCGCCCGAGGCCGCGGCCAAGCTGGCCGAGTACGGCGCGGAGAAGATCTATGTGGCCGACTCCGCCGAGGTCAGCGACTACGTCGTCGCCCCCAAGGCCGAGCTGCTCGCCCACCTCGTGGCCGAGAAGTCGCCGAGCGCGGTGCTCGTGGCCGCGACCGCCGAGGCCAAGGAGATCGCCGGCCGCCTCGCTATCAAGATCGACTCTGGTGTGCTGACCGACGTCGTGGGCATCGAGGACGGCCTGGTCGCCGACCAGTCCATCTTCGGCGGCGGCGTCAACGTCAGGTCGCGCGTGACCAAGGGCACCCCGATCATCGCGGTCCGCCCCAACTCGACGCCGGTCGAGGCCGCCGCGGGCGCGGGGACCGAGGAGCAGGTCTCCTTCACCGTGTCCGACGCCGCCAAGGGCGCCAGGATCGTGGAGCGGGTCAAGCAGGAGAAGGGTGCGCGCCCGGAGCTCACCGAGGCCGCGATCGTGGTCTCCGGTGGCCGGGGTGTCGGCTCGGCCGACAAGTTCTCGATCATCGAGGAACTGGCCGACTCGCTCGGCGCGGCCGTCGGCGCGTCCCGCGCCGCCACCGACGCCGGCTGGTACCCGCACCAGTTCCAGGTCGGCCAGACCGGCAAGACCGTCTCGCCGCAGCTCTACATCGCGGCGGGCATCTCCGGTGCCATCCAGCACCGGGCCGGCATGCAGACCGCCAAGACGATCGTCGCGATCAACAAGGACCCCGAGGCGCCGATCTTCGAGCTCGCCGACTTCGGCGTCGTGGGCGACCTGCACGAGGTGGTCCCGCAGCTGACCCAGGAGGTCATCAAGCGCAAGTGACCCGGCCGGGGTACGGGGTACGCGCGGGGTGATGGGAACGCGAGACGGCACCGCACATGTCGTGCGGTGC
>NZ_JBEXGU010000166.1:0-19897 GCF_040607515.1 Streptosporangium sp. NPDC005286
ATGCGAGATCAGCTCATCGACCTCCGTCGCCCCCAGCAACTGCGCCATCGCCCGCCGGTACCCCTCGATCTTCCTGATCACCGGCACGAACCGGCGTGGCCCCACGGCCAGGCCGATCCGCTCGTGTCCCAGGTCGACCAGGTGCTGAACGGCCAGCCGCGCCGCGGCCCGGTCGTCGGGTGAGATGAAGGGGGCATCGATCCGCTCGCTGTAGCCGTCCAGCAGGACGATCGGCAGTCCGCGCTCGGTCAACCGGGTGTAACGATCCATTTTGGCCGTGGTGTCGGCGTGCAGCCCGGAGACGAAGACGATGCCGCTGACCCCGCGGTCCATCAGCAGCTCGGTGAACTCGTCCTCGGGAGCGCCGCCGGGCAGCTGGGTGCAGAGCACCGGGGTGTAGCCGTGCTGGGTGAGCGCCTTCTCGATGGCCTGGGCGAACGCCGGGAAGATCGGGTTGTCCAGTTCCGGGGTGACCAGGCCGATCAGCCCGTTGCTGCGCTGGCGCAACCGCTGCGGGCGCTCGTACCCCATCAGGTCGAGCGCGGTCAGCACCGCCTGCCTGGTCGCCTGCGACACGCTGGGCTTGCCGTTGAGCACCCGGCTGACCGTGGCCTCGCTGACTCCGGCCTGCGCGGCGATGTCGGCCAGCCGAATCGCCGTCCCGTCGGAGCGGGAGCGTGAGGTCTGCGCGAGTTCACCGTCCATCAATGAGCCACCCCACCATGCGGCCGAATCAGGCGCAAGCCGATCGGCATTCGACACCCGCGGTGAAATTCGTTTCTGCAACTTTTCGCAAACTGTAACATCCCAACCCCCGCAGTGGCATTCCGGTAAAGCTCTCCGGTCACGACTGACCGTCACATCAGGGAACGTAGAAGTAACCATCAGATGAGCAATTTCTAACGACATCTATGGACACACGGGCAAGTGTCGCGATGTACTACCTCATCAATCACACGGCTGGATCCGGGCGGGGGCGCCCGGGAGGAACGAGCGAGCATGAGTACCGTCGTCCTCGACAATGTGAGCAAGGTATACCCGGGTGGTTACCTTGCGGTCGACCGCATGAGCCTGCGCGCGGAAAACGGGGAGCTGCTCGTTCTGCTAGGGCCCTCCGGTTGCGGCAAGTCCACGTTGCTGCGGATGATCGCGGGCTTGGAGGAGGTCACCGAAGGGGACCTGTGGCTGGGCGGTACGCTCGCCAACGATCTCGCTCCCCGCGACCGTGACGTGGCGATGGTCTTCCAGAACGGCGCGCTTTACCCGCACCGGACCGTGCGCGGCAACATCGCCTTCCCGCTGGAGATCGCCAAGGCCGACCCCGTGATGGTCAGGGAACGCGTGACGGAGTTGTCCAAGGCGCTGCACATCGACGAGACCCTGGAGCGGCGCCCTGGAACGCTCTCCGGCGGCCAGCGCCAGCGCGTCGCGATGGGCCGCGCGATCGTCCGCCAGCCCTCGCTCTTCCTGATGGACGAGCCGCTCTCCAACCTGGACGCGGGCATGCGCACCGAGCTCCGGATGGAGATCTCGTCGCTGGTCCGTTCCCTCGGGGTGACCACCATCTACGTGACGCACGACCAGGTCGAGGCGCTGACCCTGGCCGACCGGATCGCCATCATGAACCGCGGCGTCCTGCAGGACGTCGGCACCCCCGGCCAGGTGTACAACGACCCCGCGACCGCCTTCACCGCGGCCTTCCTCAGTTCCCAGCAGCTCAACCTGCTCGCGGCCACCGTGCGCACCCCGCAGAACCAGTTCATCCTGCTGGACTTCGGCCCGCACCAGATCATGATCCCCTGGACCGATCCCAGGGCGTACGTCATCTCCCAGCACGTCGGCCACCAGATCATCGTCGGCCTGCGCCCTGACTGCCTGGCCCCGGTTCCCGACACCTTCGATGGTCCGACCTTCCTCGGCCGCGTCCGCGCCCTGGAGTACCACGGCCACGAATGGCTCGCCTACGTCGAGAGTGGCCTGACCTCCGTGGCCGTGCCCGAGCCGCCGGACCCCCGCCGCGGGACGAACGGCCTGGGCGCCTCCCCCCTCGCCGGCAGCCGTGTCCGGTCGGTCCTGCGCCGCCTGATCCCCGGCAACCTCTTCGACGGGGACGCCGAGCCGCAGCAGGAGCAGGAGCAGGTCAGCGGCCACCACCGTCGCGCCGACCTCATCGTCCGCCTCGGCTCCCGCCCAGTCTGGCGGGCCGGCGAGTCCGCCAGGGTGGGGGTCGACGTCACCCGCCTGATGCTCTTCACCATGGACGGCACCCGCATCGACCCTCCGCAGCGCTGATCCGGAGCGCCGCCGGAAGGGCGACCGCGGGCCCGGCAACGCTGTGGCGGCCGCCGCTGAGGGTCCGGGGCGGCCGTCAGACCGGCCGGATCGTCTGAGCGATCCGGTCGAACAGTTCCTGCTTGCCGTCGGCGTCGGTGCTGAGCGTGACGATGCAGGTCTTGTTCTCGGTCGGCACGTAGTACTGGGCGCCCTTGACGTCGACGCCGTTGGTCGGGAAGGTGTAGACGATCCGTGCCACCTCCCTGGAGCCGATCGTCACCTTCCCCGCCGCGACGACCTTGGCCTTGAGCTGCTCCAACTGGGATCTGGTCTCCTTGATCAGCTGTTCCGTCGAGATCTGCCGCCCGGCCTGGCAGAAGCCGTTGAGGTTGGTCGGGAACCCGTTCGGGGAGGTCTTGGCCGACTCGGGGTCCGCCGCCCAGATTCCCTTGTTGTCGACCAGGGTCTGCAGGCTCTTCTTGGCCTGCTCCAGAGTGGGGCCGGACAGCCCGCTGCTCTTCAGCCCCTTGTTGAGATCATCCTTGGTCAGGTCGATCGTGACCCACTCCTTCGGGACCGCGACGCTGACGCCGTTGGCGGGACCGCCGATCGGTTTGAAACCGTTGGGAACGGGTGCCGCACCGGTGCTCCGTCCGGGAGTGGGGGTCGCGGAGCCGGGGCTCGTGGTGGGTCCGGGGCTCTGCCCGGGGCTGGAGTTTCGCACGAGGTCGGCGGGAACCCCTACCCCGGCGGTCCAGTCCCCGCTCCCGCAGGCCGTGCTCGTTCCCAGGCAGAGCCCCAGCAGGCTCATGGCCACGGTGTGGTGGCGGTTAGGCATCAGGCTGCCCTCCTCGCGGACCCGCGAGGGCCCGGTACCGATATGACCTGCGCTGTCTATCGGGGGGAGAGCTGACGCGGACGTGCGCGGTGGTTACCCGGCTGCCAGGCCGTGGCCGGACGGCCCCGACGGAGCCGGTCGCGACGGGCGGCAAGGCACGGTCGCGGGAAGTGGCAGCACACCACTTCTCGCTTTCTACCCAATAGCCGACATATCGGAAACACTCAGGCCCGGGAGGCACGCCCCATGATGGAGACGATCTCCAGGACGCGGATGGCACGGTCCAGCTCGACACGGTGGAAGGGCGGGCCGTCGGTGCGGGCGAGGACCAGGTGCAGGCTCATCTCCGGCACCGGAATGCTCATCAGCTGGTGATCGCCCGTTCCGAGGACGGCCGGTCGCAGCGGGGCGAGGTCCGCCCTCTTGACACCGGCGAGACCGCCCGTCCCGTCGAGGCCGGCCGGCGCCTGCCAGCTGCGGTGGACGAACTCTCCGCTCTCCGAGGACATGGTCACCGCCCACTCGGCGCTCACCAGATCCGGCATGGCGTCCACGAGGGTGGCCAGCGCCCTGCCCGGATCGGCGGCGACGTACTTGAGCAGGTCGTAGTCCGGTGCCGCGCCGGGGATCTCACGGGTGGGCCAGACGCCCTCCACCCTCATCCCGGGGACGCCGGAGAGACGGTCCCTGACCGTCTCGGCGTCCACGCTGCCGGGCCAGGAGACCGTGAAGTCGTCCACCGCCCGGCCGACCTCACGTTCCAGGACCGTCACCTGGAGGATGTCCGCGCCCAGCGTGCCGAGCACCCGGGCCGCCTGGCCCAGAGCACCCGGCCTGTCGGGGAAGGAAACACGGAGCCGCAACATCATCACCGATCACCTCGCTCTGCGCACCAGACTGTCCTAGCCAGGTTTCACGAAGGTTCCGGAGAGATGTCCAGACTAAGACCTAAAACAGGTAAAAATCAGGATTGATATGCTCCGGCGGCGGGGGCTACGGGCAGTGCGGCGCCGGAAAGGTCCCGGGCCAGGCTCGCGCCCCCGTACCAGGCGGGGTCGAGCTTGACACCACGGCCGAGCGCCGGGGAGCCGGGGCTCAGGCGCAGGTCCTTCCGGCTTCTGAAACGGGGATCGGCCACGATCGACCTGGGGCCGAGCTTGAACTTGAGGGAACGGCCCTTGTAGACACCGGCGTCCTCATCGGCTCCCTTGCCGTCCTCGAAGCCCACCTGCCCGCCGACCACGATGATGTTGTTGCGCAGCTTCAGGATGTTCGGCGAGCAACCGTCGTGGCAGGCCCAGCCGAGGGTGCTGCGGGCGGACAGGTAGACCGAGTTGTGCACCGCGATGGTGCCCTTCACCGGCCCGACCGCGTGGCGGGCGCCGCGCGTGACGAGGAAGGAGGTGCTCTTGCGCGAGGCGGTCACCACGTTGTGGGCGAAGATGTTGCCCTCGGCGGTCTTGCCCTTCTGCGCGCCCAGCTCGACGAAGGTCTTGTTCTCCCTGGCCACGTTGTGGGTGATCCGGTTGCGGTCACCGTTGAACACCTCGACCGCGGCGCCGTCGGTGCCGTAGTCCTTGCTGCTCGCGTAGCTGCCGGTGATCAGGTTCCCGGTGACGAGGTTGTCGTCGCCGTTGAGCAGCACGCCGAAGGCTCCGGAGTCGTTGTCACCGCCCTCGTCGTTGACGCTCATGCGGTTGTTGTCGCTCAGGACGCTGTTCCTGACCACGTTGTACGCGCCGAAGAACTGGACCCCGGTGACGTTACGGTCGGCGATGATCCGGTCGAGCTCGTTGCGGCTGCCGCCGACCTCGAAGCCGGCCCACCGGCAGTTGCTGGCCCGCACCCCCACCACCCGCACGTAGGAGCCCGAGATCACCACGCAGTCCTCGCCCCTGCCGCTGATCTTCGGGGCCGCACCCTTGCCGTACGGCTCGACCAGGATGGGGCCGGCGGCGGTGCCCCGGCCGGACAATCTCAGCGCCCCCGGCCAGCCGCTGCCGCGCTTGAGACGCACGATGTCACCGGGACGCAGGGTGGCGGCGTTGACGTTGTCCAGGCTGCGCCAGGGTGCCGCGGCCGAGGTGCCCGCCGCGGCGTCGTCCCCCGCCCTGGAATCGACGTAGTACACGGTGCCCGCCGCCGCCACGGTGGCCTCGGGTAGTGCGACGAGCATGCCTCCCGCCAGGAAAACCCCTGCCACCGGAGTGGCCCACCGTCTCGTCGATTTCATTCTGGTACGCTCCATCGCCGTCACCACAGGTGTGTCAGGCGCAGATCTTCGCACACCCGGGGTTTGGTCAGCGATCCGCAAGGACGGACCCACAGCCAGCCGTTACCTCCGCTTCACCCGCGGGCCCCGTGGCGGCTCCAGCCGCCGACGGGAGCCGCCACCGTGCGCGGCCGGGCGGACGACGAAGACGGCTGCCGCCGCCACCCCCGGAGGCCTTCCCGGTGATCAGGCAGCGCCCCGGCGTGTCACCGACCCGCCGGGGCAACACCCCTAGCCCGCGTCCAGCCCGGGGAGGGGCCTGTCCGGGTGCTCGACCGCGATGCGGGCGTAGCGCTGGAAGGCCCCGGCGAGCTCGGCGGCCGTCTCGGGGGCGTACCCGTAGTGGTTGTAGACCACGGCGGCGAGCATGGAACCGTCCCGCTGCTCCTCGACGATCAGCTCGGGAGCGCTGAGGTCGAGTTCGCCCGGGTTCGCCGCCCAGTCGAGCCCCTCCTGTTCGCGCGGGAAGGGAAACGCCTCCGACATCAGGCCGGGGAAGTGCGGGGCGCCGAAGCTCTCGTAGTGGATCCGCGAGGGGAACGGCACCCGCAGCCTGGTCTCCAGGTAGGAGTGGAACTGGTGCGTCACCGCGCCCACCGACACCTCCCTGACCCGGTCGAGCAGCTCGGAGTAGGCGGGCTCTCCCGAGGCGTCGAAGCGCAGGACGAGCGACTGCACCAGGCAGCCGATCAGTGCCTCGTGCTCGGGCGCGGTGCGGCCCGGCACGGGTGACATCACCACCAGATCCGTCATCCCCGTCCACTGGTGGAGCAGCCAGGTCCAGCACGCCGCCACCGCCATGAACGTGGTCGCGCCCCGCGCCTGGGCGGCCTCCCGCAACCCGCGGGCCAGCCCCGCGTCGATCTCGAAGGCATGCCTGCGCCGGGAGAACAGGGCGGTGTCCCGGCGGCCGGGGAACGGCGTGAGGTCGCGGGGGGCGCCCTCCAGGACCCGGTCCCAGTAGGCCCGGTTGCGCGGCCACTGCTCTCGGGCGAAGGCGCAGTAGTCGGCGTAGGTCATGGGCAGCGGGCGCAGCGGGCTGGGGTGGCCGGTGCGCAACGCCGAGTAGACGATGCCCAGTTCCCTGAGCATGACGCCCAGCGAGAACCCGTCGAAGGCGAAGTGGTGCACGGCGAGGACCAGCACGTGGTCGTCCTCGTCGACGCGCACCACCAGCGCCCGGACGAGCGGGCCGCGCAGCACGCTGTCCAGGCGCATGCGCTCGTGCCAGACGATCCGCTCGGCGTCGCGCTCGCGCTCCGGCGGCGTGTCACCGGAGGCCACGACCTCGGCGACCTCGGGAGGCAGCTCGTCCGCGACCAGGACCCGCCCCGACGCGGTGACGACGGTGCGCAGCGGCTCGTGCCGGGCGATCACCGCCTCCAGCGCCCGGGTGAGGAGCGACACGTCGAGGGCGTCCCGGATACGGATCGCGGTGGCGCAGGATCCTATGTCGCGGACCGGCTCGCCCTCGAACATCCAGTGCAGGAACTCCTCCTGCTGGGTGCTGAGCGCCGCTCCCCCGCCCGTCGCCGGAGCGGCGGCGGGCGGGGCGGCCGAGGCGCGGGCGTCGTCGATCCAGCGGGCCTGTCCCCCCAGCTCGGGCCGGTCGAAGGCCAGGGCCGGGGTGACGGGCACGCCCAGGCGGTCGCCGATCAGGGAGGCCAGCTGGGCGGCCCTGAAGGAGTCGCCGCCCAGCTCGAAGAAGTTGTCGCCCGGGGCGACCTCGGGGACACGGAGCACCTGACGCCACAGGGCGCCCAGCTCCGTCTCGGTGCTCTGCGCGGTCACCTTTTCCTCCAGCCGGGTTCGGTCTCGGTACGGGGTCACGGCCTCCTCCAGCCGAGGATGCTGGGGCCGTGTGCGGCCAGGTCGCGCCGGACGGCCCGGATGAGGTCGGCGCACTCTTCGAGCGCGGGCACCGACAAGAGCAGGTCGGCGGCGGAAGGGTGGGTCCAGAGCAGGTCCTCCAGCAGGTAGCGCCAGTAGGCCGGGCGCAGCTCGGGGAACTGGCGCAGCTGGCGCTTCTGGTTCCAGGTGTGGTGGAACCGGTCGGCGTAGGAGGGCCCGTCCCACTCCTCGGTCTCCACGATCCAGAAGCGCTCGGTGACCGGGCGCGGGTCCACGCCGAGGGAGCGGGCGACCGCGGGGGCGATGCGCTGCTCGGCGAAGGTCTGGCGGACGATCGGGGCGGTGCTCGAAGGGCCCGCGTTGCCGGTCATGAACGCCATCGCCGCCTCGGCGTACTCGGCGCGGTGCCGGTCGTCGAGAAAGACCGAGACGGCCATGTTCGCGGCCGGGGTGTCGAACGTCCAGCGGGACAGGTCCAGGCCCGCGGGATTGGGGATCTCCTCGATCGGCGGGTAGACGGAGTTGCCGACCGACTCCCAGTGCGCGAAGACGAACCCGCCGCGCTCCAGGTGGTCGATGGGGCGGCGCAGGTAGAGGTCGGTGTCGACCACGGCGAACGGCGCGGTCCGCGACAGGGCCGCATGGCTCTTGCCCGCCGCGAAGTACAGGAGCGGGTCGACGTCGAGGGCGTCCAGCTCGTCCAGGCGGGTGTCGACCCGGTCGTAGAGCGCGTCGAGCCCCTGCGCGGCGGCGTAGGAGGCTCCCAGTTCGTCGGTCACCAGCTCGACGCCTCCGTGGAAGGAGCGCCAGGCGTGGACGCTGTGCACGCAGGTGAGGATCTCCTCGACCGGCAGGCCGTAGGGACCGTTCTCCAGCGCCCGGTCCCGGTGGCGGCGGAGGCCGGCCCGGTACGGGCCGGTCCAGTTGACGTGGACTGCGGGGACGGTCAGGGACACTGGACCGGCTCCTTTCTCGTTGTTCTTCCGTCCGGCCCGGTCCTTCGGCTCAGGGCCTCGATACCGACGAGGTCGTCGGCCACGGCGTCCGGCACCTCGTCGTCGAAACGGGACAGCGCCCGGCTGCGCAGCGCGCCGACCGCGATCAGCGCGACCAGCAGGCCGCACACGATGTACATGAACGCGATGCCGCGGCCCGGCCCCACCCCGATGACCGCGCCCGCCGTATCGGCCAGCAGGCCGCCCGGCTGGAACATCGGCTCCAGCAGGCGCTCGCCGAACGGCGCGATCAGGGCCACGCCGAGCGGGATCGTCGACAGCGCGACCATCTGGTTGAGCGCGAAGACCCGGCCGTGGAACCGCTGGGGCACCTTGACCTGGACGATGGTGGCGTAGACGCCGTTGACGAGCGCGAGCGAGCAGGACACCCCGAACGCGCCGGCCCCGACGAACAGCAGCGACTCGTGCGCGCCGGTCACCAGACAGCAGGCCGCCAGCGCCAGCGTCCCCATGAGCACGCCGAACATCCGGCGGCGTGCCGGGCCACCCCACACGCTCATGACCAGGCCGCCGGTCACCGCGCCCGCGCCGCCGAGCAGCGCGACGAACCCCGCGTCGCCGAGCGTCCCGAAGGAGAGCACCAGCGGCGAGAAGAGCAGGAACACCGGGGAGAGCACCAGGTTGAAGAGCGCGAAGAAGACCAGCATGGCCCGGAAGCCGGGCCGGCTCACCTGCAGCCGGAAGCCCCCGGCGATCTCCGCCGCGACGGACTCGTGGCGCTCGCCGGCCAGCGTCGCGGGGAAGGCGACGCAGAGCAGCACGATCACACCCGCGACGTACCCGGCGACGTCGATCACCAGGATGCCTCCCAGCCCGGTGAGCGCGAGCAGCCCCACCGCACCGAGCGGCGCGATGAACTGTGCCACGCCGGTGGTCGCCTGGACCACCCCGTTGGCGTGCCCGAGATAGCGTTTGGGGACCAGTTGCGGGATGGCCGAGACATAGGCCAGCCGCTGGAAGGTCAGCGCGACGGACAGGGCGGTGAGCAACGGGTACAGGTGCCAGACCGCCAGCTCGCCGCTCCACACCAGGATGCCGGTGATCAGCTGTACGACGAGCGCCGCGACGTTGCCGCCGAGCATGACGGCCCGCCTGCTCGACCGGTCCACGATCGCTCCGGCCAGCGGGGCGACCAGGATTCCGGGGATCAGCGCGAGCACCTGGAGCACGGCGAACCGGGTGAGCGATCCGCCGTCCAGGTAGGTGGAGATGGGGATCGCGAACTCGGTGAGCGTGGCACCCACGATGGTGACCAGCTGCCCGACCGCGATCGTCAGGAAACGCGCCAGGCTCGGTTCGGGCGCCTTCCTTCGCCGCGCCTCCCGGCCGTCCGGCCCGCCGGAGCGGCCTGGGCCACCCGGAGCGTCCGGAATGCCGGGAGTGCCGGAACTGGCGGCGAGGCGCCAGGTACCGCCGGCGGGCTCCGGCGGCCCCGCCCCCGGTACCGGAGGTTCCGCGAGGGCCGGGTGGACCGTGGTGACGATCTCGGCCAGTTCCCCGGCCCGGTACTTGAGGAAGTAGTGGCCGCCCTCGTCGAGCACGGCGAGGGCGGTACGGGACGACAGGAACCCCCACTCGGTGTAGCGCTCGCGGTGGAACTCGGTGCTGGGATCGCGCTCGCCGACCACTGAGATGATCGGGGCCCTCAGCGGTTCCGCCTCCTCCTCGACCAGCCGGGTGAAGTAGTCCTCCGCCTCGCGGGAGTCGTGCCGCATGTTGCGCACGACGAACGCCAGCTGCTCCTCGGTCAGCCCGGACAGGTCGGCGCCCATTCCGGTCAGCCAGTTCACCTGGCCCCGGTCGGCGCGCAGCCGTTCCAGCCGGGTGAGACGGGCCCAGCGGCCGAGGACGCCGCGCGTGGGCCGGGCGAACGGGAACAGCCCGCCGAGGTAGACCGCCTCGAGCGGGCGCCCCGCGGCCTCCACCCGGCGGGCGATCTCGACGGTCAGCGCACCGCCCACCCCGCAGTGGCCGTAGAGCACCAGCGGCCCGGACACCTTGGCCAGGATCTCGGTCACGCACTCGGCGGCGACCTCGGCCAGCGGGCGTGGCTCCTCGGCCAGTCCCAGGTCGTGGCCGGGCACCGCCACCGCGTGCAGCGCGCACCCGGCGGGCAGGGCGTCGGCGAGCGGCTGGTAGACCACCGCGCTGCCGCCGCCGTACGGCACGCACACCAGGGACAGCTCGGGTGTGGCGATCTTGGGCGTCAGCTCGTACAGCAGGCCGCGCGACCCGCCGTCGTCCGACTCGACGAGGGCGGCCAGCGCTCGCGGGCTCGGGTGGCCGAACAGGTCCATCACACTGACCGGCCGCATGCCGTCCAGGCTCCGGCGGAGCCTGGCGACCACCCGCACGGCGAGCAGCGAGTGCCCGCCCAGGTCGAAGAAGTCGTCCCCGGCACCGACCCGTTCCACCCCGAGCACCTGCGCGAACGCCGCCGCGACGGCCTCCTCGACCATCCCGGAGGGCTGCTCGAACTCCCCGGTCCGATCCGGTCCGGCCGCCCCGGGATCGGGAAGCACGGCCCTGTCGACCTTGCCGTGCGACTTCAGCGGCAGCCGCTCCAGCCAGACGTAGCGGGTCGGCACCATGTAGTCGGGCAGCACGGCCCGCAGCCGCCCGCGCAGCTCGGCCACGCCCGATCCGGCGGGGGCCTGGCCGGTGCCGCCGGCCTCGGGTTCCCCGGATGTCCCCGCCGCGACCAGGTAGGCGACCAGTTCCAGTGCCCCGGGCCGGCCGCGGGCGTCCACCACCGCGTGGGCGACGCCGGGGAGGGCGCGGAGCGCCTCGTCGACCTCGCCCAACTCGACCCGGTACCCGCGGATCTTGACCTGGAGGTCGCGGCGGCCCAGGAACTCCAGGTCACCGCTGGGCAGCCGGCGGGCCAGGTCGCCGGTGCGGTAGAGCCTGTCCCCCGGCCCGCCGTAAGGGTCGGGGACGAAGGCGGCGGCGGTCAGGTCCGGGCGGCCGAGATACCCGCGTGCCAGCCGGTCGCCGCCGAGGCAGAGCTCACCGACCACGCCGATCGGCACCGGCCCGAGGCCGGCGTCCAGGACGTAGGCCCGGACATGGCCGAGCGGCCGCCCGATCGGGGTGATCGGCCCCCGGACGTCGTCCTTGGCCCTCACCTCGTACGTGGTCGCGCCGACGGTCGCCTCGGTGGGGCCGTAGTGGTTGACCACGCGGCAGACGCCGAGGGCGGCCAGCTCGCGGGTCCACTCCCAGGCCGAGCCCTCGCCGCCGAGGATGAGCATGCGGCGGGGCAGGATCCGGCGCGGGTCGACCTCGGCGGTGAGCGCCCCCAGGTGTGAGGGGGTGATCTTCAGGTAGTCGATCCCCACCCGGTCCGCGTAGTCGGCGAGGTCCGGGCCGGAGATCCGCGACGGGACGAGGTGCAGGCATCCACCCGTGGCCAGGGCCAGGTAGAAGATCGTGACTCCGAAGTCGAAGGAGAGCGACTGCAGCAGGGCGTACCGGGCGCCGTCCACGATCTCGAATCGCTCGCGCACGTCGGCGAGGTAGTTGAGGACCTGCCTGTGCTGAACGGCGACCCCCTTGGGCAGGCCGGTGGAGCCCGAGGTGTAGATCACGTAGGCCAGGTCGTCCGGTCCCGCTCCCGCTCCCACGGGGCCCTGGGGATCCGCGGGGTCTCCCGGGTCCACGACCTCGCCCCCGTCGAGCAGGACCGTGACCCGGGCGCGGAGCAGATCCGCCAGCGCCGGAGCGGTCACCAGCACCGTCGTCCCCGAGTCGGAGACCAGGTGGGCGAGCCGGTCCGCGGGCTGCTCCGGGTCGAGCGGCAGGTAGGCGCCCCCCGCCTTGAGCACGGCCAGCACGGCCACCGCCAGGTCGGGCGAGTGTTCCAGGCAGACGGCGACGCGATCGTCCCTGCCGACCCCGTGACCGCGCAGCACCCGGGCGAGCCGGTCGGCTCGGGAGTCGAGTTCACCGTAGGTCAGCTCGGTGGCGCCGAAGACGACCGCGACGGCCTCCGGCGAGCGGGCCGCGGCACGCTCCACGAGCCCGTGCAGGGTGGTGACCTCCCCGGCGGCGCCCGGACGTGACGCCCTGCCGTTCCATCGTTCCAGGACGAGCTCGCGCTCGTCCTCGCCGAGCAGTTCCAGCTCCGACAGCCGGGTGTCCGGGGCACCGGTCGCGCAGCGCAGGAGGTTCTCGAAGTGGGCGGCGAGCCGTTCGGCGGTGCCGGGTTCGAACAGGTCCGCGTTGTAGGAGAGGTGCGCCCGCAGCCCGTCGCCGTCGTGCCCGATCTCCAGGGAGAGGTCGAACTTGGACAGGGCGAAGCCGCCCTCGAACAGCTCGGTGGTGATCCCGGGCAGCGGTGGCCCCTCCTGGTCCCGGCCGTGCAGGACCAGCTGGGCCTGGAAGACCGGGGTGCGCGACAGATCCCGGTCCACCCCGAGCTCGTTGACCAGGACGTCGAAGGGCGTGTCCTGGCGCTGGTACGCCTCCAGCGCGGTCGCGCGGGTACGGCGCAGCAGGTCGCGGAAGGTCGGGTCGCCCGACAGGTCGCCCCGCAGCACGAGCGTGTTGACGACGAAGCCGATCATTCCCTCCAGCTCGGGCCGGTCCCTGGCCGCGACCGGGGTGCCCAGGCAGATGTCCTCCTGCCCGGTGTGGCGGGCCAGCAGGGCCTGGAAGGCGGCGGTGAGCGTCATGAACAGCGTGCAGCGCTCGCTCCTGGCCAGCCTGGCCACCTCGGCCGCCAGCGGCCCGGGGATGATCCGCGAGACGTAGGCACCGCGCGCGGTCCTGATCCGGGGGCGCGGGCGGTCGGTGGGCAGCGCGAGAACCGGCGGATCGGCGAGCTTGGCCCGCCAGTACTTCAGGTCCTCCTCGGCGGGGGCCTCGCGGCGGGCCACGGCGTACTCGGCGTACTGCAGTGCGGGCGGCGGGAGCGGCGAGGGCAGCCCCGCGGCGAACGCCTCGTACAGGGCGGTCAGCTCGCCACGGAGCACGCCCAGCGACCAGCCGTCCACCGCGATGTGGTGGACGACGAGGCAGAGCACGTGGTCGCCGGCGGCCAGCCGGATGAGGGCGGCGCGCAGCACCGGCCCTGCCGCCAGGTCGAACCCCCGGTTGGTCAGCTCGGCCACCAGCTCCCGCGCCCGCACGACCGGATCCGGCACGGCCTCACCGGACAGGTCGACCTGCTCCAGGCCGGGGCCGGACTCCTCGGCGACCTGGACCGGCCGGCCGTCCACGCTCGGGTAACGGGTGCGCAGCACCTCGTGCCTGGCCACGACCTCACCGAACGCGCGGGCCAGCGCCGCGTCGTCCAGCGGTCCGCGCAGCCGTTCCGAGACGTAGACGTTGTAGGCGGCGTCACCGGGGTTGAGCTGATCCAGGAACCAGAGCCGTTCCTGGCCGGGCGAGAGCGGGACGCCGTCGGCGCGGGCGGCGTCCCGCAGGTGGGTCAGCACGTGCTCAGCCCTCCCCGCGCAGGCGCTCGACCGCGGCGGCGACCGCCTGGATCGTGGGATCGTCGTAGTAGACGTGGAGCGGCAGGTCGGCGCCCAGGCGCAGGCGGACCCGGGAGGCGATCTGGGTGATGGTGAGCGAGTGCCCGCCCAGCTCGAACAGGTCCTCCTCCGGACCGACCTCCGCCGCCCCCAGCACCTCGCACCAGATCTCGTGGAGCTCGGCGGCCACGCCGCTGTAGGTGACCGGCACCCCCGGGCCCGCTCCCGCCTCCCGCTCTCCTCCCATGTCGAGGGCGGGCAGCGCGGCCCGGTCGAGCTTGCCGTTCGCGGTGAGCGGCAGCGGGGACAGGCACACGAAGTCGCTCGGGACCATGTACGGCGGGAGCGTCCTCGCGCAGTGCTCCCGCAGGTCACCGGGGACGGCCTCGGCCTCCAGGTAGGCGATCAGCCGCCGCTCGCCCTTGCCGTCCTCCCCGGCGAGCACGGCCGCGCGGCGGATCTGAGCGTGTTCGAGCAGCCGGGCCTCGATCTCGCCCGGCTCGATGCGGTGGCCGCGGAGCTTGATCTGGTCGTCCAGCCGGCCGATGAACTCGATCAGGCCGTCGGCCCGCCTGAGCACCCGGTCGCCGGTGCGGTAGAGCCGCCCGGGGCCGAACGGGTCGTCCGCGAACCGCTCGGCGGTCAGCCCGGGCCGGTTCCGGTAGCCGTCGGCGATGCCGTCGCCCGCGACGCAGAGCTCACCCGGCACCCCGATCGGGAGCAGGCCGAGCCGTTCGTCGAGCACATGGACCCGGGTGTTGGCGAGCGGCTCGCCGATCGGCACCGCCGTGACGGGTTCGGTGATCTCCGCGCTCATCGACCAGATCGTCGTCTCGGTGGGCCCGTAGACGTTGATCAGACGGCCGGTCCTGCGCAGGATCTCGCGGGCCAGCGGGGCGGGCAGTGCCTCCCCACCGGCCAGCGCCGTCACATGCGGCAGGTCGAGCCCGGAGTCGAGCAGCATCCGCCAGCCGGACGGGGTGGCCTGCACGTGGGTCACGCCGCACCCGGCGATCCTGACAAGTTCGCGCCCGTCCCTGACGGCGTCGCCGGGGGCGATGACGACCCGGCCGCCGGTGACCAGCGGCAGGTAGAGCTCCAGCGCGGAGATGTCGAACGACAGCGAGGTCAGGGCGAGCCAGCCGTCCCCCCGGCGGGAGCCGAGCCGGTCGCGCATGGCGAGCAGCAGGTTGGTCAGGGCTCGGTGCGGGATCTCCACGCCCTTCGGACGCCCGGTGGAGCCGGAGGTGTAGATGACGTAGGCGAGATCCTCCGGCGACGGCCAGCCGAGACCCGCCGGCTCTTCCGAGCCGGCCGGAGCGGAGCGGGCGGCCGGCTCGGCCGGGTCTTCGAGGACGAGGGTGGGGATCTCGAATCCGGCCAGGCGGTCCCGTGTCGCGAGATCGGTCAGGAGCAGCCCGGCGCCGGAGTCCTCCAGCACGAAACGGAGCCGCTCCTCGGGGTGTCCGGGGTCGAGCGGCAGGTAGGCTCCCCCGGCTCGCGCCACGGCCAGCAGCCCGACCAGCGTCGCCGGCGAGCGCCCCGCGCAGATCGCGACCAGCGTCCCCGGGCCCACCCCCTCGGCGCGCAGCCGCCCGGCCAGGCGGTCCACAGCCGCGCGGAGCTCCGCGTAGGTCATCGAGTCCGTGCCGCACTCGGCGGCCGTGGCGTCCGGAGTACGGGCCGCCTGCACGGCCACCAGCTCGGGCAGGGTGAGCTCGGGGTAGTCGGTTGTGGTGTCGTTCCAGCCCGACAGCAGCTGCTCGGTCTCCTCCGCGCCGAGCAGCGGCAGCCCGGCCAGGGGCGCGTCCGGTTCGGCCGCCGCCGCGGCGAGCAGCGTCCGCCAGTGGGCGGCGATCCGCTCGGCGTCGTCGCGGCCCATGGCCTCCGGGTTGTACTGGAGGACGACGCCGAACCGGTCCTGCCCGTCCACGATGTGCACGCGCATGGCGCCGCGGACCGTGTGGTTGAAGAGCGCCCACTCCACGTGGGCGTCCACGCCGAAGAAGGCGGGCGCGGCCTCGCGCCTGCGGTAGCCGAGCGAGACCGGCGCGAGCGAGACGCCGGGCCGTACGCCGCTGACCGCCCTCGACAGCGGCACCTCCCTGACCCGGTAGAGGCCACGCAGGTCGGAGCGGAGCCCGTAGCCGAACCGCTGGTCGGCGACGAACCGGCGGAAGCTCCAGTCCGGCTGGAGCCTGGCCGTGACGGGCAACTCGTTGACGAAGGCACCGAGGTGGTGGCGGGTCTCCGGCGATCGGGTGCCCAGATCGACCGCGACGGTCGGCTCGGCGTTGCCGTACCGGTACAGGAGCACGTGCAGCGAGGCGAGCACGATCTCGAACCTGCTGGCACCGATCTCCTCCGACAGCCGGCCCAGTGCCTCCCGCGCCTCGTCCGCCAGCGCGAACTCCACGGCCGCGCCCTCGACCGCGCCCTCGACCATGGTCGCCACCTCCCCCGCCGGTCC
This sequence comes from Streptosporangium sp. NPDC005286, assembly GCF_040607515.1. Classification (NCBI taxonomy): domain Bacteria; kingdom Bacillati; phylum Actinomycetota; class Actinomycetes; order Streptosporangiales; family Streptosporangiaceae; genus Streptosporangium; species Streptosporangium sp. NPDC005286. Next base: position 16,202 of record NZ_JBEXGU010000166.1, read on the forward strand.
CGGCAGGGTCACCTCCGCCGGTTGGCGCCACCGCGAGTTCCAGAACTCCCTGGCGAAGGAGAGCCCGGCCTCGACGCGCCCGGCGCCCGGCTCCTCGTGGCGCAGCTCGGGCAGGTCCGCGGAGGTTCCGGTGACCTCGGCCCGGTAGAGCTCGGCGAGGTCGCGCAGGAGCACCGAGGTGGACTCGCCGTCGAAGACGATGTGGTGTGCCACGACCAGCAGCGTCGCCCGCCCGGCGCCCTCCCGGTACAGGACCGTCCGCACCAGGGGTCCGGCGGCCAGGTCGAAGGGGCGCAGGATCTCGGCCCGCACCAGTTCCGCGAGCCGTTCCCGCGGGGTGTCCAGCACGCGTAACTCGGGTGGGACGGCGGGTACCAGGTAGGGCACACCCTGTCGCTCCTCGACCGCGCGGGCCAGCACGGGATGGCGGGCGACGAGCGCCTCCCAGGCGGCGGCCAGGGCACCCGCGTCGAGGGGGCCGTCGAAGGTGACGGAGAACGGCATCGTGTAGACGGTCCCGATGCCGCCCAGCCGTTCGTTGAACCATATTCCCTGCTGGGCGAGCGAGGCCCGAACGGGTGCGGAGACGATCTCGGACGTCACTGGCATCACTTCCGATCTCAGATGAGGGCTCGGGGGAGAGAGCTCATCAGGGGGGAGTCAGGGGGGCGATCAGGGAGCGAGGAGGTCGCACAGGCGCTGGAACCCCCGGCCGAGGTCATCGGCGGCGGGTCCCGCGCAGACACCGGACATGGATCCGTCCGGCTGTTCGGTGAGGGTGAGGGACGGCCCGCCGTCGCCGGGCGGAGCCGCGGGCAGCGGGTACGGTTCGGACTTCAGGCCGGGCAGGTACGGCTCAGGACGGAAGCCCTCGAAACGGAACCGGCCGGCATGCCCCGCCGTTTCCGGCACCGCTTCGGCGAGGCCGATCAGCGCGGCGGGATCGACGAGGTCGCCGGGGATCGCGATCCGGACGGGCACGTCCAGCGCGAGCGGGCCGACCAGGGTGGCGTGGGCGGGTTCCGAGCGCCCCGGCTCGCGCACGAGCACCGTCGGCTCAGGCAGGCCCCCGGCCCGCGACAGCGCGGCCGCCCAGCAGGCCAGGGCCACCTCGGCGGGTGCCACCCGGCGGGCCCGCGCCACCTGCCGCAGCCGCCCGGCCGTCTCGGGCGGCAGGCTGAAGCCGTATGCCGCGGCGACACCGGCCGGGAAGCGCGGGAGCGGTGACGGGGACCGGGGGACACCGGGGGCCGGGGGGCGGGTGGCGGCCCAGCCGGAGTAGCTCGCGGTGGCCGGCGGGGCCGGTGCCGTACGCCCCGCGAGAGCGGCGGCGTAGGCGGTGCCGAGCTCGTACAGGACCGTCTCGAGTGACCAGTCGTCACAGGCCGGCGCGGAGGCGCAGAGCACCAGCAGGGACCCGCCGGGGGTGGGGTCGGTCAGGATCGTCCTGAGCAGCGGCCCCCGTTCGAGGTCGAAGCCCCGGGACAGCTCGTACTCGACGGCGGCCTCCACCGGAACGCGGACGAGTTCGGGCTCCGCCTCCGGCACGATCTCGGCGACGCGGACACCGTCCAGCACGGGGAAGGTGAGCCTCAGCGCCTCGTGGGCGGCGGCGACCTCGCGAAGCGCCCTGCGCAGGATCCCCGGGTCGACGGTGTCGCGCACCCGCATCGCCACCCGGACCGTCTCCCCGCGGGTCAGCGGTCCGGCCTGCCCCGCGGTCAGCGGGACCCGGCGGCCCCGCGCGGCGAACAGCTCGCGGACCCCGGACTTCAGGATCTTCCCGAGGTCGTTGCGGGGGAACTCCTCGACCGGCACGATCCTGGTCGGCAGCTCGTGGCGGGCCAGCCGCCCGGACAGGAAGTCGCGGATCTCGTCCATCGGCACCGGGTACGCCAGCCGTACGGCGGCGGCGGGCATCGCGCCCATCACGGGGTGGGGAACGCCGACGACGGCGGCCTCCGCCACCGCCGGGTGCTCGTGCAGTACCGCCTCGATCCGCACGGTCGAGACCTTCAGGGCACCCGACTTGATGACGTCCGTCTCCCTGTCGGACAGGTAGAGGTAGCCGTCGGCGTCGAGGTGGCCGACGTCGCCCATCCGAACCCAGCCGTCGCGGAAGACCAGCGCGCTGCCCTCGGGGTCGCCCACGTAGGAGCGCGGCGGCGCCGGGGAGCGCAGCCAGACCTCGCCGGTCTCGCCCGGAGCCAGCCGCTCCCCATCCTCACCGAGGATGCGCAGGTCACCGGGGTCGGTGGCGCGGCCCAGGGAGGTGGGCCTGGCGGGATCGACGATCATGGTGGTCTGGGCGGGGACCGCCTCGGTCGAGGTGTAGTAGTTGACCAGCGTCGCCCCCGGGAAGGCGACGGCCAGGTCCTGGGCGACGGACGGGGGCAGCGCGGCGGCCGAGGAACTGAGCAGCAGCACCCCGGACAGGTCGTGTCTGCGATGGGCGCCGGAGCCGAGCAGTTCGATGGCCATGGACGGGACGAGGAAGACGGTGCCCACGCGGTGGGCCTCGATGAGGCGGCAGAACTCCTCGGGCTCGAATCCGGGGAGGGTGAGCGCGGCCGGGTGGGCGGTGAGGGCGTCCATCAGCATCATCTGCGCGGCGTTCGTCCCGATGGGGAAGGCGTGCAGGAAACGCTCGGAGTGGGCGTAGGCCCGGCGGCGAGGACGTAGCGGGCGGCCGTGGGTCAGGTTGGCGTGGGTGGCGCCGACGCCCTTGGGGGTGCCGGTCGTGCCGGAGGTGTAGATGATCTGGGCGAGGTCGCCCGGCCGTACCTCGACGCCGCCGATCGGCGAGCCGTCACCGCTGTCCGGCACCGGTGACCACCACCGCCCGGGGTCCTCCTCGGCGGGCGCGGGGGCCTGCCGCCCGTGCAGCACGCCCGTGGCGGCGCAACGCCGCAGGGTGTCGCTTATCTCATGGTCGCCGAGGCGGGCGGAGAGCGGCACCGCCACGCCGCCGGCCTTGAGCACGGCGCAGAAGGCGACGGCGAAGGCGGGCCACTCGTCCCCGCCGAACAGCAGGCCGACGCGGTCTCCGGGACGGAGCCCGCGCGCGAACAGGCCGCGGGCGGCGGCGTTGGAACGCCGTTCCCACTGGCCGAAGGTCAGGTCGCCCGATCCGTCGGCGGGCTCACCGGCGACGAGGGCGGGGCGGTCGGGATCGGTCTCCGCCCGTGCTGCGAGCAGCCGGGGAACGGTGGGCGGAGCCGGGTCGTGCACACTCATGCCGGCCTCCTGGGCGGGCGCGCGAGATCGGTGGATCGAACGAGAGTGAGATGCCGGACCGTGGGCGGCCCGGATGGTGCACATGCCGGGGAGAGGGACCGGCGGTGATGCCGGTCCCCTTGAGGAGAAGGGCGGGGATGGATTCGGGCGACGGGAGGGGGTCAGGGGAGAAAGGTCGTCACCGTAGCACCTTGGGGCCGGATCCCGTCGATCCCCTGACGATGAACTCGGGCTGGAAGATCAGTTCGGAGTGCTGTCCCGCTGTGCCGGCGATGGCCTCCAGCAGGGTGTGGACGGCGGCGGTCACCATCGACTGGACCGGCTGGCGCACGGTGGTCAGCGGCGGGTCGGTGAACGCGATCAACGGCGAGTCGTCGAACCCCACCACCGACACCTCCCCCGGCACCGAGAGCCCCCGGTCACGGCAGGCCCGGATCGCCCCCAGCGCCATCAGATCCG